>JAEUJP010000566.1 GCA_016793725.1 Myxococcaceae bacterium
ACGGCGCGTGGTTCGTCGTCGCCGCCGCGCACGCCGAGGTGAACCGCGCCGTCGCCGCCGCTGCCGAAGAGCGCCGTGTCTTCGTGAACGCCGTCGACGACGTGCAGTCGGCGAGCGCGTACCTCGGGGGCGTCGTGCGCCGCGGCGGAGTCACCGTCGCCATCAGCACCGACGGCGTCGCCCCCGCACTCGCCGGCCTCTTGCGCGAGGGCCTCGAGGCCGTGCTGCCCGAAGACCTCGAGGGCTGGGTCTCGCTCGCGCGCGAGCACCGCCAGAAGTGGCGCGCCGCCGGCGTGCCCATCGAGCACCGCCGCGGCTTTCTGCTCGCCGCGCTGGTGGCGAAGTACGCGACCGCGGCGGCGCTGCCCCCGACCGCACGCAGGCCGACGACGCCGCCAGGCTTCGTCTCGCTCGTCGGCGCGGGGCCCGGCGACCCGGGCCTCATCACGCAGAAGGGCGCGCTGCGGCTGCGCGAGGCCGACCTCGTGCTCTACGACGCGCTGGTCTCGCCCGAGACGCTCGCGCTCGCCGGCGCGGCGCAGCGTTTCTTCGTCGGCAAGCGCGCGGGCCGCAAGAGCATCGAGCAGCGCACCATCGAGAAGCTGCTGATTCGTGCGGCGCGCCGCGGCAAGCGGGTGGTGCGGCTCAAGGCCGGCGACCCGTACGTGCTGGGCCGCGGCGGCGAAGAGGCGCTCGCGCTCCACGAAGCCGGCGTCGCGTACGAGGTGGTGCCGGGCATCACGTCGGCGATCGCGGCGGCTGCGAGCATCGACGTGCCGGTCACGCACCGCGGGCTCACCTCGAGCTTCCTCGTCGTCAGCGGGCACGAAGACCGGCCGGCGTTCGAGACGCTCGCGCCGGGCTCGGCGACGCTGGTGGTGCTGATGGGCGTGGCGCGGCGCGCGAAGATTGCCGAGCGGCTCCGACAGCTCGGCTGGGCGAGCAGCACGCCCGCCGCCATCGTCACCGACGCGACGACGCCGCGGCAGTGGTCGTGGGCCGGCACGCTCGCCGAGCTCGCCCAAACGCAGGTTCCCGAGGGCGCCCCGGGCGTTCTCATCGTCGGCGACGTCGTGCAGGTCGCCTCGCAGCTGAAGCCACAGAAAGAAGCCCGCCATGTCCATGGATGATGCGAAGTCGTTCGGCCGTGCCCGCCTCTCGTTCGCGCGCGAGGCCGACGTCGACAAGTTCGTCGCGATGTTGGGTCAGTTCGAGAAGGGTGAGATTGGCCCCGACGAGTGGCGCGCGTTTCGCCTGGTGCAGGGCGCGTACGGGCAGCGGCAAGAGGGCGACCTCTCGATGCTGCGCATCAAAATTCCGCAGGGCATCTTGACCGCGGCGCAGCTGCGCGCCGTGGCGGGCAGCGCGCGGCAGTACTCGCGCGGGTTCGGGCACATCACGACGCGGCAGTGCATTCAGCTCCACTTTCTCAAGCTGCACGAGGTCGAGCACGTGATGCGCATCTGCGCCGACGCGGGCATCACGACGCGCGAGGCGTGCGGCAACTCGGTGCGCAACATCACGTGCTGCCCGTGGGCGGGCGTGTCGAAAGAAGAGCCGTTCGACGTGACGCCGTACGCCGAGGCGCTGACGCGCTTTCTCTTGCGGCACCCGCTCTCGGGCACGCTGCCGCGCAAGTTCAAGATCGCGTTCGAGGGCTGCAACCACGACCACGCGTACACGTCGATTCACGACCTCGGCTTCACCGCGCGCGTGCAAGACGGCAAGCGCGGCTTTCGCCTCACGGTCGGCGGCGGCACCGCCATTCTCTGCACCGACGGCAGCGTGCTGTACGACTTCTTGCCGGTCGAGCGCATCTGTGAGGTCGCCGAGGCCGTCGTGCGCATCTTTCACGAGCGCGGCGACCGCAAGCGCCGGCAGGCCGCCCGCCTCAAGTTCCTCGTGCGGTCGATGGGCTGGGAGGCGTTCAAGGCCGAGTTTCACCGGGTGCTGGCCGAGTCGAAGGCACCGCTGGAGCTCGACCCGCCGGTCGAGGGCGCGCCGACGTGGCGGCGCCTCGATGCGCCGAGCCTCGACGTGCTGGCGGCGAAGGTGCGCGCGGGCAAGCTCAAAGGGCCGGGCATCGCGCCGGTGCTCGACCCGAAGCTCGAGGTCGACCCGACGGTGCTGGCGCGGTGGCGGCGGTCGAACGTGACGCCGCAGAAGCAGGCGGGCTTCAGCAGCGTGCTGGTGACGGTGCCGCTGGGTGACCTGTCGAGCGAGCAGATGGAGGCGCTCGCCGACCTGAGCGCCGCGCACGGCGACGGCTCGGTGCGCGTCACGGTCGATCAGAACGTGCTGTTCCGCTGGGTGCCCGATGACCAGGTCGACGCGCTGTACCGGGGCTTGTCGGCGGCGGGGCTGCACCTGCCCGACGCGCAGACGCCGGCCGACGTGACGAGCTGCCCGGGGGCCGAGTCGTGCAAGCTCGCGGTGACCCAGTCGCGCGGGCTCGGGCGAACCATCGGCGAGTTCATGCGCTCGCGCACCGACCTGGTCGACCTCGCGAAAGACCTCGTCATCAAGATGAGCGGCTGCCCGAACGGCTGCGGTCAGCACCACATCGCGGGCATCGGCTTTCAGGGCAGCGTGCGCAAGCTCGGCACGCGGGCGGTGCCGCAGTACTTCGTGATGGTCGGCGGCGGCAGCGACGCGAAGGGCGCACACTTCGGCCGCATCGCCGCGAAGATTCCCGCGCGGCGCGTGACGGCGGCGCTCGAGCGGCTCATCGGGCTCTACGACCGCGAGCGGCAGCTGAACGAGCCGGCGATGGCGTTCTTTCGCCGCGTCGAGCTGCCGAAGGTGAAGGCGCTGCTGGCCGACCTCGAGGCGTTGACCGAGGCCGACGCGAAAGACGACGACTTCATCGACCTGGGCGAGACGCACGCGTTCAACCCGGAAACGAGCGCAGGCGAATGCGCGGCCTGAGCCACATCGCAGAGCTCGAGGCCGAGAGCATTCACATCATTCGAGAGGTGGCGGCCGAGTTTCAGAAGCCGGTGATGCTGTACAGCATCGGCAAAGACTCGCAGGTGATGTTGCACCTGGCGCGCAAGGCGTTTCACCCGGCGCCGCTGCCGTTTCCGCTGCTGCACGTCGACACGACGTGGAAGTTTCGCGAGATGATCTCGTTTCGCGATTCGTACGTGAAACAGATGGGCCACCAGCTCATCGTTCACACCAACCACAAGGCGGTCGCCGACGGCATCAACCCGTTCGACACGACGAGCCAGAAGTACACGTGGGCGATGAAGACGCAGGCGCTGCTCGAGGTGCTCGCCGAGCGCGGCTTCGACGCGGCGATGGGCGGAGCGCGGCGCGACGAAGAGCGGTCGCGCGCGAAAGAGCGGGTGTTCAGCTTTCGCGACAAGAACGGCGTGTGGGACCCGAAGAACCAGCGCCCCGAGCTGTGGAGCCTCTACAACGCGCGCGTCGACCGCGGCGAAAACATGCGCGTGTTCCCGCTCTCGAACTGGACGGAGCTCGACGTGTGGAACTACGTGCTCACCGAGAAGCTGCCGGTGGTGCCGCTGTACTTCGCGGCCGAGCGGCCGGTGGTGGTGCGCGACGGCAACCTCATCATGGTCGACGACGAGCGCATGCGGCTGAAGGCCGGCGAGAAGCCGGTGACGAAGCGGGTGCGGTTTCGCACGCTCGGCTGCTACCCGCTGTCGGGGGCGATCGAGTCGTCGGCGAAGAACGTGCGCGAGATCATCGAAGAGATGCAGGCGTCGCGCGCGAGCGAGCGGCAGGGCCGAATGATCGACCACGACGAAGACGCGTCGATGGAGCTCAAGAAGCGCGAGGGGTACTTCTAAGATGGAGCTCCTGCGACTCGCCGTGGTGGGCTCGGTCGACGACGGCAAGTCGACGCTCATCGGCCGGCTGTTGTTCGAGACCGGCTCGCTGTTCGAAGACCAGATCGCGGCGGTGAAGAAGGCATCGAAGCAGAACGGCTGCGACCTCGACTTCTCGTTGTTCACCGATGGGCTGAAGGCCGAGCGCGAGCAGGCCATCACCATCGACGTCGCGTACCGGTACTTCGGCACCGACAAGCGGCGGTTCATCATCGTCGATACGCCGGGGCACGTTCAGTACACGCGCAACATGGCGACGGGCGCCTCGCGCGCCGACGCGGCGGTGGTGCTCATCGACGCGCGCTACGGGCTGCAGCAGCAGACGCGGCGGCACGCGTACCTCTTGCGGCTGCTCGGCATCGACCGGCTGGCGGTCGCCATCAACAAGATGGACCTCGTCGGTTTCGAGCGCGCGAGGTTCGAGAGCATCAAGCGCGACTTCGAGGCGTTCGTGGCGCCTTTGAAGTTCGCGCGGGTCGACTTCTTCCCCATCTCGGCGAGCGGCGGCGACAACGTGTGCGCCACGAGCGCGAACACGCCGTGGAGCGAGACCGGCACGATTCTGCAGTACCTCGAGCGCGTGGCGCCGGGGTCGGGCAGCGAGGGCGCGCCGCTCCGCTTCCCCGTGCAGACGGTGCTGCGGCCCCACCTCGACTACCGCGGGTTCGCGGGGCAGCTGGTGGCGGGCTCGGTGAAGCCGGGCGACGAGGTGCTGGTGCTGCCGGCGGGGCGCAAGGCGAAGGTGAAGGCGGTCGACACGTACGAGGGCGAGGTGGGGCGGGCGGTGGCGCCGCAGTCGGTGACGGTGCGGCTGACCGAAGAGGTCGACGTGAGCCGCGGCGACGTGCTGGTGTCGGTGAGCGAGCCGGCGACGGTGGCGCGCGAGCTCGAGGCGAACCTGGTGTGGCTGTCTGACGCGCCGCTGGAGCTCGCGAAGCCGTACCTGGTGAAGCAGGGCACGCGCACGACGCCGGCGAAGGTGACGGCGCTGCACGGGCGGGTCGACCTCGAGAGCCTGAGCGAGGTGCCGGCGAACAGCCTGTCGGCGAACGACATCGGGCGCGTGAGCGTCGAGTGCAGCCGGCCGCTGGTGGTCGACGTGTACACGCGGGTGCGGTCGACGGGCGCGTTCATCGTCATCGACCCGCTGTCGAACGCGACGGTGGCGGCGGGCATGGTGACGCGCGCCGCGAAGACGTCGGGTGATGTGGGCGCGGTGACGGCCGACGAGCGGTTCACGCGGCTGGGGCACCGCGGCGCAGTGGTGCGGGCGCGCGATGCGGCGGCGGCGACGAGGCTCGAGCGGCGGCTGTTCGAAGCGGGCATCGTGGCGGCGGTGGTGGCGACGGTCGAGATCGCGAGCGCGTTCGAGAAGGCGGGCGTGGTCGCGGTGGTGGTCGATTCGGCGGCGAAGGAGCTCGACGTCGAGAGCCTGCTCACCTCGCTGCGGTAGTCACCGGCGCTGCCACTTCCCCGAGTCGATGTCGAAGATGATGGTGGTGATGCCGTCGGGCATGACGTTGCCGACCCACTCGGGGCTCTTCTTGCCGCCGGGCAGCACGACCGTCACCACGTACCGCCCCGACGCGATGCGCTGATTCACCGGTGCGGGGCCCCAGTCGTTCTTGCCCACCGTGACGCGCGAGGCCACGTTCGCGGGCGTCGTGCTGATGCGCAGCTGGCCCTGACCTGCGGGAATCACCTCGGGCGCGGGCTCGGCCGGCTTCTCGACGCGTTCGGCCTTCGGCGCCGGCGCGCGAACGTGCCGCTTCGGCGGCTTCACGGCCGGGGACTTCTCGACCGCCACCGGCTCGTCGGGCTGAACGTCGGCGACGGGTTCGTCGGCGGGCAGCGGCTGCGGGTCGGGCTCGGCGGGCGCCGCGGGCCTCTGCTCGGGTGGCTTCTGCTCGGCCGGCTTCTGTTCCGTCGGCTTCGCGACCATGGGCACCGGCTGCGGCTCGGGCACCGGGTCGTCGCCGCTGCCCCACAGGGTCAACGTCACGATGCCGCCGAGCGCGACGGCGGTGGCGAAGGCGGCGAGCAGCACGAGCGGGTTCTTGCGCTTGCGCATGCGCGGCCGCTCGAGCACCTTGTCGGTGACGCGCTCGCGGTCGCCGAGCACGGTGTTGTGCACCTGCGGCACGACGAGCTTCGGCCGGCTCGCCGAGCGGTCGCGGTCGGGGCGCTGCGAGACCGTCACCTCACCCTGGCTGTTGCTCCGCGCCGGAGCCACCTTCGTCTCGCCGATGCGCGTCTCGAGGTTCGCGACCGACGCCGCCTGGCGCGAGCCGGTCGGCACGGCGGTGATGGCGCCGTCGTCGGTCACGTAGCCGAGCAGGCTCTTCGAGCCGATGCGGTAGCCCGCCTGAAACGCCGCGTGCTCGAGCGCCTCGCGCATCTCGGCCGCGGTCGCGTACCGGTCGTCGGGCTTCAGCTTCATCGACTTCGCGATGACGTCGTACAGGCCCGGCGACAGGCCGGGCTGCACCTCTTGCAGCGGCTTCCACTGGCCGCGCACCAGCGCCCCGTTGCGCTCGGCGTGCGACGCGTGGTGGTCGAACGGCGTGTGGTTGCACGCGAGCTTGTAGAGCGTGACGCCGAGCGAGAAGAGGTCGCTGCGCCCGTCGAGCGCCTTGCCCATCGCCTGCTCGGGGCTGAAGTAGCCCGCCTTGCCCTTCGTGACGCCCGGCGACGTGAGGTTGCGGTTCGTGGCGGCCTTCGCGATGCCGAAGTCGATCAGCTTCAGCGACCCGCGCGAGCTGAGCAGCAGGTTGTGCGGCGACACGTCGCGGTGAACGAGGTTCACGTGGCTGTCGTGCAGGGTGAGCGCGTGCACCGCCTCGAGCGCGCTCGCGCAGTAGATGCCGACGGCGTACAGCGCCTCGTCGGTGAGCTTGTCTTGATGCTCGCGCAGGGTGCGGTTGACGGTCGAGAGGGTCTCGCCGGGCACGAGCTCCATCGCCATGTAGACGAGGCCGTCGGCCTCACCGACGTCGAAAATCTGCACGATGTTCGGGTGGCTCAGGCCGCAGGCGCAGCGGGCCTCGTCGAGGAACATCTCGCGAAAGTCGGGCGAGCCCGAGTACTCGGGGCGAATCACCTTGAGCGCGACGGGGCGAAAGATGCCGGCGGTGAGCTCCTGGTCGGCCTTGTAGACCTCGGCCATGCCACCCTGAGCGAGGAGCTTGCGGATGGTGTAGCGGCCGATCTGCTGGTCGGGCGCGAAGGACGTGGACTTCAAGGCGCCGAGAGTCTAGCGGATGGAGCGTGGCTTTCATCGCTGCGGTTCTGCTCTGCGCGACGTACGAGGTCGGCGATGGGAAGACCTACGCCAGCCTCACCGACGTGCCATGGGAGAGCCTCGCCGCGGGCGACGTCGTGCAGGTGCACCCGCGGGCGGCTCCGTACGCGGTGAAGTGGGCGATGACCCGGGCGGGCGTGACGGTGCGGGGTGTGCCTTCGGGCTCGGGTGCGCTGCCCGTCATCACCGGCCAGGGCGCGACGACGCGCAGCGGGCAGACGTTCGCGAACCCCGACCGCACGCTGGTCATGGTCGCGGCCGACGGCGTCGTGCTCGAGAGCCTGCACTTCCTGCGTGCGCGCCAGGGCGATGCATTCACCGCCGGTGACGGCTCGACGGGCACGTTCGCGTCGGGGGTCAGCGCCATCGACGCCGTCGCGGGCAGCAACGTCACGATTCGGGGCTGCACCTTCGAAGACCTCGAGAAGGGCGTGTACGTCGCGACCGACGACGCCGTCATCGAGGGCAACGTGTTTCGCGCGAACCGCGCCGGGGGCAACCTCGACCTGACCGGCGCGAGGCCGGTCGTGCGCTTCAACGCGCTGCGCGCGCCGACGGTGGCGGCTGCCGAGAACGTGCGCGACAACGCCGCGGGCGCGGTGGTCGCCTACAACTTCATCGCAGGCGGCAACCGGCTGCTCGACATCGAGGGCATCGGCGCGCCGGGCGGTGACGACTTCTTGCGCACGAGGGTGTTCGGCAACGTGCTGGTGAAAGACGACTTCGGCGGCAACAACGCGGTCGTGCACTTCGACACGCAGGCGGGCCCGCGGCGGCTCGACCTCTACGCGAACACCATCGTGGTGCGGCGAGACCTCGCGCGTGTGGTGCAGCTCGCGAAGGCGACCGTCGAGCTGACGCTCGTGAACAACGTCGTGCGCGCGCGGCCGACGACGAACCTGGTGATGGTCGACGGTGCGGGCGACGTGCGGTACGGCGGCAACTGGCTGCAGCGGGGTCGAACGCTCACGCAGAGCGGCACGCCGCTGGTCGACCTGGGCGGCAACCTCGACGGTGACGACCCTGGCTTTCGCGACGAGCTGAGCGACGACTTTCGGCTGAGCCCGAGCGCGGCCGTGATCGACCGGGCCATGATGCTGCCGTCGGGGCTCGACGCGCCGGCGTTCGAGTTCCGCGCGCCCGCGGGCAGCGCGCCGCGCGGCGACGACTCGAAGCCCGACATCGGCGCGTTCGAAGAGGTGGTCGCGGTGGTGCAGCCCGACGGGGGCGCGGGGAAGGTCGGGCTCGTCGGCTGGAGGCTCGGCTGCGCGGCGGCGCCGGGGCAGGTGGTGCTCGTGCTGGCGGTGATGATGTCGTTGATGCGTCGGCGTCGCCTCCGTTCGCGGTGAGCGCAGTCGAACCGGTCTCGTTCAGACGACTCGCGCGCCCTTCGACTTCGCCGTCGGCTCCGCGCAGGGTGAACGAGGTAGAGTTGGGTTTCCCTCTCGTGCCCTCGCGCAGCGACTCGCCCACGCAGACGATGGTGTTTCGCGGCCTGAACGCGGTCGAGCTGCTCGACGTGCGCGTGAAGGCGGGCGCGCGCGAGCTTCAGCTCCAGCTCGCCGAGGCCGTCATCGGGTCGGACCCCGCGTGTGACCTGCACCTCGAAGATGGCGCCGTCAGCCGCCGCCACTGCTCGGTGCAGCTCGACGAGGCCGGCGTGCGCGTGAAAGACCTGGGCAGCAAGAACGGCACGCGGCTCGGCGACGCCCGCATCATCGAGGCCGTGTGGGAGCCCGGCCAGACGCTCACCGTCGGAGCGACGAAGCTCACGCTCGAGCTGGGCAAGCAGCCGACCGAGGTGCCGCTCGCGCCGACGAACCACTTCGGCCCGGTATACGGCGCGAGCGTCTCGATGCGTGCGCTCTTCGCCGCGCTCGAGCGGGCGGCGAAGGCCGACACCACCGTGCTCATCACCGGCGAGACCGGTACCGGCAAAGACCTCGTCGCGCGCGCGCTGCACGAGGCGTCGAGCCGCCGCGAAGAGCCGTTCGTGGTGTGCGACTGCAGCGCGCTGTCGGCGGGCGTCGTCGAGGCCGAGCTGTTCGGGCACACGCGCGGCGCGTTTTCGGGTGCCGGCGAGGCGCGCGAGGGGCTCTTTCAGGCGGCGCACCGCGGCACGCTGTTTCTCGACGAGGTGGGCGAGCTGCCGGCCGACCTGCAGCCGAAGCTCTTGCGCGCGCTCGAGTCGAAGAAGGTGCGGCCGCTCGGCTCGACGAGCGAGGTGAACGTCGACGTTCGTGTGCTCGCGGCGACGCACCGCGACCTGCACGGGGCGGTGAAGAAGAAGACGTTTCGCGAAGACCTCTTCTTTCGACTCGCGGTCATCGAGGTGCGGGTGCCGGCGCTGCGCGAGCGCCGTGAAGACCTGCCGCTGCTGGTAGAGCAGCTGCTCGCCCAGCGCACGCCGAAGCTCGCGCTCACCGACCTGCCGGCGAACGCGCTGAAGCTGCTGTCGGCGTACGCGTGGCCCGGCAACGTGCGCGAGCTGCGCAACGTGGTCGAGCGGCTGGTGGTGACGAAGCGCCTCGAAGACCTGGGGCAGGGGCCGATGGCGCTGAAGGGCTGGCACGAGGCGCGGGCCGAGGCGCTGTCGAAGTTCGAGCTCGACTACGTGCAGCGGGCGCTCTTGCAGGCGAACGGCAACCTGGCAGCAGCGGCGCGAGCGCTCGGGGTGTCGCGGCAGCTCGTGCATCAGCTGGTCACGAGGCATGGGCTCGCGCACGACTGACGCGACGCGGCTCGGGCCGTACACGCTCGGGCGGCGCATCGGGCGCGGCGGCATGGGCGTGGTGTACGAGGCCACGGCCGACGACGGGCGGCGGGTGGCGGTGAAGCAGCTCGCCGCGTCAGAAGACGGCGCGAGCGGCGTGAACGTGCAGCGCTTTCTCGACGAAGCCCGCCTCGGCGCGCAGCTCGAGCACCCGAACATCGTGCGCACGCTCGAGGGCGGCGTCGAGGGCGGGCACGCGTGGCTCGCGATGGAGCGGCTGTCGGGCGCTCCGCTCTCGCAGGCGTTTCGGGTGTCGGGTGAGGGCTTGAAGCTCGAGCTCGCGCTCGGCATCGCGGTGCAGGTGCTCGACGCGCTCGAGTACCTGCACGCGCAGAAGAACGTGATTCACCGCGACGTGAAGCCGTCGAACGTGTTCATCACCGACGACGGCACGGTGAAGCTGATCGACTTCGGCATCGCCGTGGCCGAGTCGCTCGACGCGACGGCGACGGCGACGGGGGCGGTGCGCGGCAGCTTCCCCTTCGTGTCGCCCGAGTACCTGCGCGGCGAGCCGCTCGACGGGCGGGCCGACCTGTTCTCGTTCGGGCTCGTGCTGCACGAGCTGCTCACCGGCGCGCGCGTGTTCGACCAGGGAAATCAGGCCGCGGTGGTGAGCGCGATTCTGTTCGGGGTGATTGCGCCGGTGCGTGCGTCGCGGCCCGAGGTGCCCGAGGCGCTCGACGTCGAGCTGATGATGGTGCTGTCGCGCGAGAAGGGCGGCCGGCACGCCGATGCGCGCACGTTTCGTGAGGCGCTGGTGGCGGCGGCCGGTGTGGTGCCGGCTTCGCGCGGCGAGATTGCCGAGTGGCTGAAGGGCGCGGTGGCCGAGCGCGCCCAAGAGACCGGGGCGCCGGTGCCGGTGGTGGTCGAGGCGCCGGGGCCGGTCTCGGCAGCTCCGCGCTCACGCGCTCCGCTCTTCGTCGTCGGCGGTGTGCTGGTGGTGGGTGCGAGTCTGGGCGGTGGCTTCATGTTGGCGCGGCTCAGCGGTGACGCACCGGCTCCGGTGGTGGTGGCTCCGGTGGTGGTGGCTCCGGTTGTTTCGCCGCCGCCACCGCCTGCCGTTCAAGCCGAGCCCGAGCCGGCGCCGGTCGCAGCGCCCGTGCAGCGCCCTGCGAAACGCGCCTCCGGCTTTCTCACCGTCGACGCTCAGCCCACCTGGGCGAACGTCAGCATCGACGGCAAGCTGATCGGCCCGACGCCGCTCTACAAGCGTGTGGTCAGCGCCGGCTCGCACCGGGTCGACGCGGTCACGGCAGACGGCCGCAAGAAGTCGAAGACGGTGAGCGTGACGAAGGACCAAGAAGCGCGCCTGCTCTTCGAGTGGTGAGCAGTGACCGGCCCGGTCACACGTCTTCCCCACGGTTCGCTCCGCCTCTGACCTGCGCGTTCACATTCCGCGCGTACCTACATGTCGGTGACGGCAAGACTGCGGAAGGGCGAACGACGGCTGCGTGGAGACAACCCTCATATCCATGTCCGACTCCCTCTCTGCCACGTCGTCGAGCCGCACGCCCGTCATCACCCGCCAGACCATCGAGGCGCCGCCGCCTGGGCCGACCCCCGCGCCACCCTCGCCGTCGGCCCTCGAGACGAACGATGCGTCGACGTTCGAGCGTGCGCCGAACAACCCGGTGTCGCTGACAGGCGCGCCGTCGCCGTCGCCGGCGCTCCCTGAAGACCCGGCGTTGAAGGCCGAGCTGCAGAACGTTCGCTTCGGTGCGCCGAAGCCCGTGAACCCGCAGGCCGTGCCGCTCGACTACGTCGAGAAGGGCGGCGCCGTGATTCGCCAGGGCCAGTCGGGCGACAGCGTGAAGCAGCTGCAAGAGACGCTGAACCGCGAAGGCGCGAGCCCGCCGCTCGACCCGAACGGCAAGTTCGACGCGAAGATGGAAGCGGCGGTGAAGGAGTTTCAGAAGAAGCAGGGCCTGCCCGACGACGGCCGCGTCGGTGGCGAGACGCTCGCTCGCCTGCTGCCGAACGCCGACCAGGTGAAGACCGACCCGCGGCTCTCGAAGCTCGACCCGGCGACGCAGAAAGAGCTGAGCGCCCGCCTCGCGAAAGACCCGAAAGACTACGCGGCGCGCGAGGCGCTGATGAACCAGGCGCGCGCGCCTGGCTTCGACCAGCTGAAGCCCGAGCAGCAGGCGCAGCTCCTGAAGCTGCACGACACGGCGCCGAGCGACCCGGCGCTCGCGAAAGACCTGAAGGCCCTCTCGGGCAGCAGCGAGTTTCGCTCGTTGCCGGCCGAGCACCAGAAGCTCGCGCTCGAGCAGCTCGGCAAGCACGCGGGCGATGCCACGGCGCGCGGCACGCTGACGAAGCTCGTGACGAACCCCGGCTTCGCGAAGATGGAGTCGAAAGAGCAGGGCGTGATGCTCCACCAGATGGGCGGCAAGAACACCGTCATCTCGGGTGAGGCGCGCAAGGCGCTCGAGACGAAGCTCGGTGGGCTGTCGGGCAAGAGCGCCGACGAGCAGAAGGCGGGCCTGTCGGAGTTCCTGCACAAGCAGGAGTGGCCCGACTGGTCGACCTGGGACAAGGCGTGGCAGGGCCGCACGAGCCCGCCGACCGGCGTGACCGGCCCGACGAAGGTGACTGACGCTCCGTTCAACGCGGGCGCGGGCCCCGCCGACCTGTACAAGGTTCAGTGCGGCAGCAAGACCGTCGACGTCTTCGTGCCGCCGGGCACGAGCAAGGCCGACGTCGACAAGCTCGTCGAGACGATGGGCGCGCTGCCGCAGCCGAACCGCGAGGTCATCGACCGCATCGTGCTCGAGCCGAACGACCGCATTCTCGACAGCGGCGGCAAGGCCGGCTTCGACGCGCTGAAGGGCACCGTGCGCGCGTACCCCGAGGGCATGGCCTACGAGCCGAAAGACAAGCGCATGAGCGCGATGGTGCACGAGAGCGCGCACCTCATCGACGAAAAGATGGGCGAGGTCGACCCGAAGTGGAACGAGAACTGGCGCAAGGCCGTCGCCGACGACATCGCGAAGCCGTCTCAGTACGGCAAGACGAGCATGGCCGAAGACTTCGCCGAGGCGTACCTGACCTACAAGCTGTTCAAGGGCACGGCCGAGGGTGACGAGATGAAGGCGATGTTCCCCGAGCGGTGGAGGCTCATCGAAGACGTCGAGCGCCGCGCGCAGGCGGGCGAGCTCCGCAAGTAGCCCGGGGCACGCGTGTCACAGGGCGCCGTGAAGAGACGGCGCTCTGTCGCGCGGTTGGCGGTTGGCGTCGCGCGTGCATCGCGCGGCGGCGGTGAGGCTCACCCGTCTCGTGGTGTTGCTGCTCGCGGCGTCGAGCTGTCGCACGGCCTTCGCGCTGAAGAAGTACTCGGCGACGAGCGTGGTGCGGCGGCAGCTCGAGGGGCACACCGTCGCGGTGCTCCCGTTCGTGGATCAGCGCACCGAGAGCGTGGGGCCTTCGCCGGTGCTGCCCGACCCGCCGGGGTTCAGCCTCACGAAGCTCACGCCCGAAGAGCTCGAACAGTGGGAGGCCGAGTGCGATCGCCTCGACGCCACCGTGCGGCGGACAGAGCTCGCGAAGGTGGGGCAGCGATTCGACAGGGGTTCGAAGTCGACGTTCGAGGTGTACTCGACGACTCGGCCGGCACCCTGGTTGACCGACGTCGCGATCACCGAGCTGCGAGCGCAGGGCGTCGCGCTCGTGCGACCGGCCGATGCCGAGGTGGTGCTGAGCGCGGTCGTGCGGCATGCGTGGCTGCGTGTCAGCGACAACATGCACGCCGACCTGGTGCTCGACGTGACGTTCACGCGGCGTGGTGAGCCGCCGAGGCTCGTGCGTTTTCACACGCGGGGCGTGCGTGACATCGAGGTGGCCGCGGTTCACCTCGAGCTCTTGCACGTGTTCATGGCCGCCGAGCAGAAGCTCGGGCAGGCGTTGGTCGATGAGCTGGTCTACGAGCTCGAACGACCGGTGACCGCGCAGACCGGCCTGTGAGCGGGTAGCGTGGCGCGCGTGCCTGGCCTGCTCCTGCTCGTCGCCGTCGCTGCTGCCGACCCCGAGCCGCGGGTGCTCGAGGGCGAGCAGGCGCTGAAGGCGCTCGACTACCGCGCCGCAGCGACCGCCTTCGAGCGCGCGTGTCGTGATGCGCCGTGCACGAGAGCGCAGCTCTTGCGCGCGACCACCGGCCTCGCGACGGCGCTGTCGTCGCTCGCGCAGACGAAGGCGGCGACCGAGGCGTTCAAGCAGCTCTTGTTCATCAGCCCCGAGTGGAGGCTGCCGTCGGGCGCGTCGCCGCGCATTCGTGAGCCGTTCGAGGCGGCGCAGGTGTTCTGGCGGTCGCGCGCCGCGCCTGCGCTCTCGTTTCGGCCGTCGACGCTGACGGCGAACGCCGCCGCGACGCAGACCGTGCAGCTCGAGGCCGACCCGCTGGGGCTCGCCGCGCGCACCGTGCTGGTGGTGCGGCGGCCTGATGCAGAGCAGCGCCTCGACGGCGGGGCGCGCAGTGCGCTCGGCGACGGCGGCTTCGCGATGACGTTCGAGCTGCCGGCTGCGCTGACCGCGCCGGGCCCCATCACCTTCGTCGCGCAGGCGCTGAGCCCGAGCGGCAGCGTGCTGCTCGAGGCGACGGTCGAGCGGAGCATCGCAGGCCCGGTCGAGCCAGCGCCCGCGCCGCCGCCGCCGGTCGTCGAAGCGCCGGCCCCGGCCGAACCAGGCCGCGCGCTGCTGCACGTGAGCGTCACCGCGGTCTTCGACGCGCTGAACCGCGCGCTCGCCGCCGAGGCGCTCGTCTCGGTCTCGCCGCTCGGTGTCTTCGACGTCGCGCTCGGCGCGGTGCTCGGCGCGCACCCGGGCCTGAGGCTCGCGCTGGTCGGTCATCTGCCGCGCACGTACCGGGTGAGCCCCTTCGTCGCGCTGCGCGGCGCGTGGCACCCGACCGTCTCTGCGCTGGGTGGCGGCCTCGCCGGCGGCGTCACGCTCGAGGCCGGCCCGGGCCGCATCACCGCCAGCGTGGCCGGTGAGCTCTTCAGCGCGCCGGCTGCGTTTTCGGCCGCCTCGGTGCTCATCTTCCTCGGGTACGAGCTCGACGTACCGGGTCTGAGGGCCGACTGAACCCGAGACACACGTCAAGCGCGCCTTGACGTCGGGCCCCGGCGCTGATTCCAAGCACAGGCCGGCACTTGGCAATTTCTGGGCACAGCCCTTGCCATATCGGCGACCGTGCGCCCGCTGACCCTCACTGCCCTGCTGCTGGCCGCCTGCACCGCCGACATCATGTCGCCGCCCGGCGAGCCGTCGCGGCCGAGCCCGAACGACCCGACGAAGCCCGACGACCCCGCCGACCCGGGCGTGGCCTTCGCCCTGCCGGTCTGCGACCCGAGCGCCGGCCCGCTCGCGACCGAGCTGCACCGCCTCACCCGCGAAGAGCTGGGCGCGACGCTCGGCGACCTGCTCGGCGCGGGGGTCGACCTCTCGACCTGGCTCTCGCAGCTGCCCGCAGAAGACTTCAGCCGCGGCGCCGAGTCGTTCGACAACCGCTACACGCAGCTCCACACCGAGGTGCTGCTCGAGCTCGCGCTCGGCGCGGCGGGCAAGGTCACGGCCACCAACGCGACGCTCGACACGCTGCTGCGCGCGCACGTGAGCTGCACGACGGCGAACGTGACCGACACCTGCGCGCGCGACTTCATTCGCAGCTTCGGCCGCCGCGCGTGGCGCAGGCCGCTGACGACCGCCGAGGCCGACGCCGTGTTCGCCGCGTACCAGACCGGCATCGACGCGCGAGACCGCTTCAGCGTCGCCGTCGCGGTGGTGCTGATGGCGCCCGAGACGCTCTACCACCTCGAGCTCGGCACGAGCGGGCAGGGCAGCGACGCGCGCTTCGCGCTCTCGCCGTACGAGGTCGCGAGCCGGCTCTCGTACGGCGTGCTCGGCACGGCGCCGACGCGCGAGCTGCTCGCTGCGGCCGAGGCCGGCGCGCTCGGCACGCCCGCCGAAGTCGAAGCGGCCGCGGCGTCGCTGCTGTCGAGCCCCCGCGCCCGTGCCCGCACGCAGGAGTTCTTCGCCTGGTGGCTCGGCACCTCGAACACCCCTGGCATTCCCACCAACCCCGGCTTTCTCGCAGGGCTCGACACGGTGGGCCTGCGCGCCGAGATGTCGCGCGAGCTGAACCAGTACCTCGATTGGGTGGTGTGGACGAAGAGGGGCTCGTACGCCGAGCTGCTCGAGTCGAACGTCTCGTTCGCGCGCACGCCGGCGCTGGCGGCGATTCACGGCCACGCCCTGGGGGCAGACCCGAACGACGCCACGCAGGTGATGGAGCCCGGCCGCAAGGGCCTCTTCTTGCGCGGGCCCCTTCTCACGTCGCCCGACGACTTCACGCACCCGCTGCCGCGCGGCGCACGCCTGCGCACGCAGGTGCTGTGCGACGTGCTCGGCATCCCCAGCCCCGAGGCGTTCGCGGCGCAGAACGAGGCGCAGGCTCCGGCGGCGGTGAGAGAGGCGTCGGCGCGGGTGCGCTACGACCAGAAGACGTCGGCGCTGCAGTGTGCCGGCTGCCACCAGAGCATCAACCCGCTCGGCTTCGCGCTCGAGGGCTTCGACAGCGCGGGCCGGCAGCGTGACGTCGAGGTGGCGTACGACCAGGTGTCGCGTGAGGTGCTCGCCGAGCACCCGCTCGACCTGAGCGTGAAGAACGCGCGCATCGACCGCACGAAGGGCGAACACGCCGACGGGGCGAGCGCGCTCATCGGGCTCATCGCGCACAGCGAGAAGGGGCCGCTGTGCATGGCGCGGCAGCTCCACCGTTTCTACGCGCTGCGCAGCGAAGACACGCAGGTCGAGGCGTGCCGCCTGCTCGAGGTGAAGCGCGCGCTCGAGACGGGCAGCATCGTCGACGGGCTCCGCATTCACGCCGCGCGCTGGGCGGCGACCGAGAAGGTGGTGGCGCAATGAACCGTCGTGAGCTGCTCAAGTCGCTGGGCTCGGCCGCTGCGGCGCTGCCGGTGCTGCCGTCGCTCATGTCGGGTCGCGCGGCGGCGCAGGCCGCGACGCCCCCGCTGCGCTTCGTCTTCTTGATGAACCGCAACGGCCAGATGGAGCGCAACTTCTACCCGGCCATGGGTGGCGCCCAGGTGCAGCCCGAGGTGTACGCGGCGCGGCTCGCCGACGTCGGCGGCAACATCTCGCCCATCTTTCACACGCCGTTCGACGGGCTGAAGTCGAAGCTGAGCATCTTGCGAGGGCTCGACATCGTGGCGAGCTCGGCTGACCACTGCCGCACGACGTTCTTGTGCGGCTCTCGGCCCGGCGCCGCGACGGGCACCGAGGGCGACCCGCCGCGGTTCGGTGCGAGCATCGACTGGCTCATCGAGCGGTCGGCGGCGTTCTACGCGCAGGCGCCGCGGCTGCGGGCGATTCGGTTCAGCATCAACCCCGGCCGCGGCTTCTCGTTCTCGAACGTGAACGGCACGCCGACGTCGCTGCCGTACATCGCGACCGACCAGGGGCTGTTCAACAACGTGTTTCAGGGCTTCACCGGCGGCGGGCCCGTGACGGTCGACCCGGCGGCGCGGCGCAGCGCGGTCATCGACGCGTCGCTTCAGCGGTTCGCGCTGCTGCAGCAGCACAAGCGGCTGGGTGGGCTCGACAAGCAGCGCCTGCAGCAGCACGCCGACCACCTGACGACGCTGAAGAGCGGGCTTCAGACGACGGCGCCGGCGATGTGCACGCCGCCGTCGGGCATGCAGTTCTGGGCGAACGGGCAAGCCCTGCGGCGCAAGTACGAGAACGTGAACGACATCATCGTGTCGGCGTTCACGTGCGACATCACGCGAATCGCGTCGGTGTACCTCGAAGACTTCGACGACACGAACACCGACTACAGCTACTTCCACGGCATCTCGCACGCCGACGAGGCGTCTGACGCGGGAGCGCGGGCGCAGTCGCTGACAGCGAACCGGTGGATCGCCGACCGCGTCGCGCACCTCATCAACAAGCTCGACTCGACGCTCGACGTGAACGGCCGGCCGATGCTCGAGAACACCATCGTGGTGTGGGGCAACGAGATCTCGAACTACTGGCACCGCACCGAGAGCCTGCCGACGATGGTGGCGGGCGGCGGCTCGCGCATTCAGCTCGGCGCGTACCTCGACTACCGGCAGCGCCCGTTCAAGCACTACGCGGGGCGCGGCGACTTTCCCGCCGTCGGCCGCCCGTACACGCAGTTTCTCTGCTCGCTCATGCGCATCGCGGGGCTGCAGTCGGGCGAGTTCGAGCCGATGGGGCAGAACGGCAAGTTCGGCGAGTTCACGTTGGGCACGTACGACCAGGGCGAGTACACGAAGTTCGCGAGCACGCGCACCGACAACCTGCCGGCGTTCACGCTGTGAAGAGGCTCTTCGTCGTTCTGCTGGTGGGGTGTGGCGCAGTGCCCGAGCCGCCAGGTCAAGGGGGCGGCTCGGGCACCGCGGGTGGCGGCATGAACACCGCGGGAGGCGGCGCGACTGCGGGTGGCGCCGCGACCGCAGGAGGAGCATCGACGGCAGGAGGCGGAAGCACGGCGGGCGGTGGAGCCACTGCGGGTGGCGGCATGACGATGCCGAGCGCACCCTGCGCGCCACTGCCCGCACCGACCGGCACCACCGTGCGCGTCACG
Organism: Myxococcaceae bacterium; assembly: GCA_016793725.1. Taxonomy (GTDB): domain Bacteria; phylum Myxococcota; class Myxococcia; order Myxococcales; family Myxococcaceae; genus Xiheicaenimonas; species Xiheicaenimonas phototrophica. The sequence continues at coordinate 18,555 of JAEUJP010000566.1, forward strand.
CCGTCTCAGGCCGCGATGCTCGCGAACCTGGTGTCGAGCGCCGCCGCGAACACCACGTTCGTGCTCGCCGACGGCACGTACGCGGTGCCCGCCACTGGAATCAACCTCTCGAAGCCCGGTCAGACGCTGCGCAGCGAGTCGGGCAACCCGGCGGCCGTGATTCTCGACGGCCAGTACACGACGAACGAGGTGGTGCGCGTCACCGCGAGCGACGTCACGGTCGCCGAGCTCACGGTGACACGCGCGGTCGACCACCCGGTGCACGTGTACCCGCCTACCGCCAACGGCAACATTCGCGGCATGCGCTTCTACCGGGTGCGCTTCGTCGACGGGGGTGAGCAGTTCTTGAAGGCCAACAGCGCGAGCACCAGCGCGTACACCGACGAAGGCACCGTCGAGTGCAGCCACTTCGAGCTGACCAACGCGGGCCGCCCGATGGTCGAGCGCGCGGTCGGCGGCTGCTACACGGGCGGCATCGACGTGCACGGCGGCCGCGGCTGGGTCGTGCGGCGCAACACGTTCAAAGACATCTACTGCGCCGGCGAGGGCCTCTCGGAGCACGCGGTGCACTTCTGGACGGGGTCTCGCGACACGCTCGTCGAGCAGAACGTCATCACGAACTGCGCGCGCGGCGTCGGCTTCGGGCTCGGCGAGACGACCGCGGGCCGCGTGTACAGCCCCGACCCGTACCCCGGCGTGGCGAACGTCGGCCACTACGGCGGCATCATTCGCAACAACTTCATCTGGGCGAACCACGACTGGTTCGACAGCGGCATCGGGCTCGAGCAGTCGCGCGGCACGCTCGTGCTGCACAACACCGTGGTCTCGACCGCGGGCACGTCGTTCTACACCTCGATCGACGTGCGCTTCGGCGCGACCGTGGCGACGGTGCGCAACAACCTGATGCGCCGCTTCACGCAGCGCAACTCACCGACGGTCACCGCCGACCACAACCTCGAGCTGGCACCGAACGCGCTGTTCGTCGACTTCGCCGCGGCCGACCTGCACCTCACCGCAGGCGCCGCCGCCGCGCTCAACCAGGGCGTCGCGCACGCGGAAGGGGGGCTCGACATCGACGGCTTCGCGCACGACGTCGGTGCGCCCGACCTCGGCGCGCACGAGCGGCGCTGACGGCTACTGCGTCACGATGCGCGGCGTCGGCGCGCTCAACAGCTCAGGCACACCGAGCACGCCCCCTCCATTGCTGCCCCAGCACGCGAGGCGGCCCGACCCCAGCAGCGCACACGTCGAAGACTCGCTCGCTGAGAGCGACACGACCGGCTCGGGCATCGGCACGCTGACGGCGGTCGTACGGTACGGCCCGTCGAGGCCGAGCTCGCCGTCCATGTTGTCGCCCCAGCACTGCACGATGTTGGCGCCGCTCAGGGTGCAGAAGTGCTGGCGCCCGCACGCGAGCTGGCGCACCACCGGCCAGACTCCCCGCGGCGCGATGGGCTCGGCCGAGCCGACCCAGCCCCCCCAGCAGCGCACGGCCCCGCCGTCGAGCCGCGCACAGCCCCGCGGCGCCGTCGAGAGGTCGCCGATGCAGAAGTCGGCGACGCCGCTCAGCGACTCGGGGGTCGCGGCGTTCGTGGTCTCGTGGCAGCGAATCGTGCCGTCGGCGCGCAGCGCGCAGAGCTCTTCGCCCACCCCGAAGCCCGGCGCCTGCCGCAGCGCGACGACGTCGCCGCCGGCGTCCCACGCGGTGAACAGCTTCGCGCCACCGTCGGGTCGACCCTCGTAGCACCGCACCTCGAGGCCCCCGTTCGACACGCAGACTCTCGACACGTTTCCGATGCTCCACGTGGGCACGCAGGCCGTCGGCAGACCGTCGGGGAGCGGGCCGACGCCGACGCACCGCGCTCCGCCGTCGTCGTGGTGGCAGCGGCAGCCGGTCTCGTAGCCCGAACGAAAGCCGGGGAGCCGCTGCGTCGGCGGCAGGCCCGACCAGGTCGCGCCTGCGTCGTCGCTCTGTGTGCTCGTCGTGCCGAGCGCGTGAACCTCACCGTTCGTCTCGGCGAGCAGCCCCTGCGCCGAGCCGAGCCAGGTGAAGGCGCCCGGCCGCAGCTGCACACCGAGCGGCTGACCGCTGCGGTCGCCGAGCTGGCCGTACCGGTTGTCGCCCCAGCACGCGACGTTGCCGTCGATGAGCAGCGCGCAGCCGTGGGAGTCACCCAGCACCAGGGCGCGCGCGGGAGACGGGAGCGCGTAGCGGCCGGGCCTATACCCGATGCACTCGACGCGGCGGTCGACTGCGGCGCACGCGGTGGCCCAGTGCGACCACACCACGTGATGTCGCGACGCGATCGCCGTGACGCCAGCATCCCAGACGATGCCCGCGCCGCCGTCGAGCACCGCGCCCCAGCAGTAGACCTGCCCGTCGTGAAGCGTGCAGCCGCTCCCTCGAGCCCCCGAGACGACCGAGGTCGCCGGCGCCGGCACGTCGACGGCAGTGAGCGCTTCAATCGGGCCGCAGCGCACGCCGCCGTCGAACAGCGCCACACACGCCTGCCCGGGCGCACCGAGGAGGCTGCCCCGCTGCATCGACAGCGAGACCACGTCTCGTGCGGCGTCGATGACTCCCGCGTCGTCGGTGGCGCAGCGGGCCGTGCCGCGCTCGACGCCGCACACGGTCGAGCCCGTCGCGGCGAGCGCCGTCGCGTCGATGGGCAGCACGGTGGGCCCGTTGGTCTGAACGACGTCGCCGGCCTCTCGCGCCACCCAGGTCGTGTAGTCGTCGGTCGCGACGCTGCGTGCACCGGTGAGCCCCCACACGAAGCCCGGTGGCGCGACGGTCGAGCCGTAGCCGCGGCCCAGCGCGTCAGCGTAGTTGTCGCCCCAGCAGCGCACGCGACCGCCCGCAGTCACGGCGCACGTTTGCGTCGAGCTCGCCGAGAGCTCGGTGTACCGGCAGTCGAGCGCGGCGGTCGGGCGCGTGCGCAGCTCGCAGCGCCCGCTCAGACAGATGTGCGCCGCCTCGCACGTCGCCTCGCCGCACGGCACGCCGTCTTCGACGGGTAGGGCTGCGCAGCCCGCATCGCGGTCGCAGTACGTCGCCTGGCACGGGTCTTCGACCGGGCACTCGACGGGCGGGTGAAGGCAGGTGCCGTCGGCTGCGCACGCGTCGACCGTGCACGCATCGCCGTCGATGCAGCGTGTCGCCACGCCGACACAGGCGCCGGCGCGGCACGTGCCGCCCTGGGCGATGCAGGGTGAGGTGCACGCCGAGCCCTCGCCGGCGTTGCGCTCGATGCACGTGCGCGTCTCGAGGTCGAAGTGCGGCAGGCGGCACGGCTCGCTGACCGTACACGCGGCGATGCCTTCGCCGCGGAGCGACACCCGCGGCAGGTTCGCGCCGAGCTTCACCGCGCCGCCGGCGGCGCCGACGTGCGCCGGAGCGAAGACGACGTGGAGCACCACCTCGCCGGCGCCATCGATTCTCGTGGGCGCGTCGAGGGCCGTGAACGGCCCTTCGAGCGCCAGCGTCAGCTCCTCGGGCGCGGCGCCCCGATTCTGCACCGTGACCGTCAGCGTGTGCGCCGCGCCGAGCGCGATGCGACCGAAGTCGAGCTCGAGCGGGGCGACCGCGACCTCCGAGGGCGTCGGCTCGACCTGCTCACGGCGGCACGCGCCGGCGGTGACCGCGAGCACGCAGGTGAGAACCCATCGCACGCCGAACGACCTCTGCAACGCGCACGCCGCCTGCGCGGCGATGAACTTCGGGGGCTTGTGCGGTGACGACGGGGCTGGAGCGTGCGACAGGCTCGCGGCGCGCATGACGGCGCCGCCTACTGCGTGACGACGCGAGGTGTGGTCGAGCCCGTGAGCGCCGGGAGCCCGACCTGGCCGCTGGGGTTGTGGCCCCAACAGACAATCTTCCCCGACTCGAGCAGCGCGCACGTCGTCGTGTGCGCCACCGCAATCGACCTCGTGGGCTCGGGCATCGGCACGCTCACCGCAGTGGTGCGGCTCGGCCCGTCGAGGCCGAGCTGGCCCAGCCGGTTGTTGCCCCAGCACTGCACGATGTTGGTGCCGCTCACGGTGCAGAAGTGGCCCGAGCCGCACGCCATCTGGCGAACGATGGGCCAGCTCCCCAGAGGCGTGACGGGCGTCGCCGAGCCGACCCAGTCACCCCAGCAGCGCAGCGCGCCTCCATCGAGATGTACACAGCCCGCCCTTCCGCTGAGGCACAGGTCGTCGGCGCCGCTGAAGGCCTCGACTCGCGCGGAGGCCGCAGGCTCGGAGCAGCGGACCTGCCCATCAGCTCGCAGCGCGCAGACGGTATCGCCCTCACCCGCGCTCAGCTTCTTCACCGGGCCGCCGGCGTCCCACGTCTTGTGCTCGGTGCTGCCGCCATCGAAGGGTAGACGGGCACACTGCACCTCGCTGTCGCCGTACGAGAGGCAGTACTGGTGAATCGCGAGGTACTCGACGCACGTCGTCGGCATGCGGGGGAGCGGGTCGAAGACCGGGCACGAGGTCTGCCCGTTCGTGGTGAAACAGTCACACCCCGACTCGTAGTGCGCCCGCGCCTCGGTTCGCCGCGTCGACGATGGCAGGTGGTAGGTCGCACCGGCGTCGGTCGTCACGGTTCGACTGGCCGTCCACCCGATGGAGGCGATGCCGGCATCGTCTTCGATGAGCAGGTCGTACTCGAAGGCGCCCAACCACCTCGCGGTCTCGGCCCGGCGGTAGACCCCGATGGGCTGCTGGCTGCGATCGCCGAGCTGCCCGCTGAAGTTCGAGCCCCAGCACGCGACGTTGCCGTCGGTCATCAAGGCGCACACGTGCGACTGGCCGACGGCGAGGTCGAGCGCCGGGGCGGGCAACGTGTGACGGCCCGGCTGGTAGCCGACGCACTCGACGTCTGCGCCGCGCGCCGCGCACGCGGTCGTCGTATCCGCCAAGAACGAATGGTCGGTGAAGTCGAGCGCCGTGACGCCGCCGTCCCACAGCACGCCCGCGCCGCCGTCGAGCAGCTTCCCCCAGCAGTAGACGGTGCCGCCCAGCAGCGCGCAGCCACTCCCGAAGCGCGCCGCGCTCACCGCGGTCGCCGGCGCCGGGGTGGGAACCGGGGCCAGCAGTTCGGGCGGGCCACAGCGCACGCCGCCGTCGGCGTTCACGGCACACACGTGCGTCGCCAGGCCGAAGACCTCGCCGTCGTGCACCGACATCGCGACGACGTCTCGCGCGACCTCGATGAGGCCGGCGTCGGTCGTACACTTCACGGCGCCGAGCTCCAGCCCACACACGTGTGCTCCGGCCGCGCCGATGGCCGCCGCGTCGATGTTCACCGACGCGGTCTCGTTCGTCTTCGCGATGCCGGTCGAGCGGGCGCCCCAGGTGCCGTGCCGGCTGGTCGCGACGCTGTGCACGTCGCTCAACCCCAGCGCAGCCCCGGGCGGCGTCGCCTCCGAAGGGAACCCGCGACCGAGCTGGTCAGCGCCGTTGTCCCCCCAACACTTCACGCTGCGACCCGCCGTCACCGCACACGTTTGATTCAGGTACACGGCCAGGCTCGTGTAGCGGCAGTCGAGCTCGGCGTTCGGCCGCTCTTTGAACTCGCAGCGCCCGCCGACGCAGATGAGCGAGCCTTCACACATCGCCTCGCCGCACGGCACCCCGTCTTCGACGGCTCGCGTCGCGCAGCCCGCATCGCGGTCGCAGTACGTCGCGAGGCAAGGGTCGGTCACCACACACTCGACCGCGGGGTGCGTGCACGTGCCATCAGACCTGCACGCGTCGAGCGTGCACGCGTCGCCGTCGACGCACGTGGTGGCGACCCCGATGCACGCGCCCGTGCGGCAGCTGCCTCCGTCGGCGATGCACGGCGAGACACACGCTGCGCCGTCGCCGGCGACGTCGGTCACACACGTTCGGGTCTCGAGGTCGAAGCGCGGCACACGGCAGGTCTCGCTCACGGTGCACGCCGCGAGGCCTTCGCCACGCAGCGCGACCGACGGGTGCCCGGGCCCGAGCGACAGCGTGCCGGTCGCTGCGCCGAGCTGCGACGGCGCGAACCTCACCGTCAGCGTGAGCTCGCCCGCGCCGCCGAGCCCGGTGGGCGTCACGTCGACCGCGAACGGCCGCGCGACGGTCACCGTCAGCTCGGCTGGAGCGAGCCCGCCGTTGCGCACCGTCACCGGCAGCTCGAGCGCCGCGCCGATGGCGATTCGGCCGAAGTCGAGCTCGAGCTCAGTCGCGGTGAGCTCCGACGTCGCAGGCGTCACGGTCTCGCCGCACCGGCAGGCGCTCAGCGCGAGCGCGAACGAGCACGTGAAGACCAGCCCCCGCATACCCGCATGCGTCGCAGCCCGGCCGCTGCAGGGTCAACCCCCCGCTGTCGGCTGTCGCCCGCAGGCTGC
>JAEUJP010000598.1 GCA_016793725.1 Myxococcaceae bacterium
TGGGCTTGACGTGCCCTAGCGTCCTCCGCGCGTCGGCGGCCCGTCATCTGCCCGCGGCCGAGTTCCCGTCGGCCGCAGGCAGTACCGGTACATTCGTACCGCTGTGACGCTGGCGCGTCACCGCTGCCCGCGGCCGAGTTCCCGTCGGCCGCAGGCAGTACCGGTACATTCGTACCGCTGTGACGCTGGCGCGTCACCGCTGCCCGCGGCCGACGTCGCCGTGCGCCTGAATGCGCGCGATGACGGCGTCGGCACCGACGAAGAGCTTCTCACCGTCCCACAGCGCCGGCGTCGACTGCTCTGTGCCGCCGCGGGCGACGAGGTCAGCGAGCACCTCGGGGTAGATGACGTTTCGAAAGCGCAAGCCCTCGAGCGCGTCATGGTCGGTGACCCACCTGCGCACGCGCGCCGACCCGGGGTCGGAAATCGCGTGAAACAGCTCGAGCTTCACTTCTTCTCGGCGACTTCGACGCGCCGCGCCTCGACCTTCACGCGCTGCGCCTGCGCCGCGTACTCGGGCGCCGTCGGCGAGATGCCGTCGAGCTTCTTCTGCTCGTCGGCGAGCCGCTTCTTCGCCGCCGCCACGTCGATGCCCTCGAGCGGCTCGGCGCTCTCGGCGAGCACACGAACGTGCTGCGGCCCCGCCTCGGCGAAGCCGCCCGCCACGAAGAACTTCTGCGTGGTCGCGCCGTCGATGATGGTCAGCGGGCCTGCCTGCAAGAGCGCGAGGTAGGGCGTGTGGCCGGCACGCACGCCAAACAGGCCGTCGGCGCCCGGCGCGATGACCTCGTCGGCGTCTTGCGAGACGAGGCGCTTCGCAGGCGAGACGACTTCGACTTTCAGCTTGCCGGCCATCGCTCTAGCCCTGCGCCATCTTCTTGGCCTTCTCGACCGCTTCGTCGATGCCGCCGACCATGTAGAACGCCTGCTCGGGCAGGTCGTCATGTTTGCCGTCGGCGATCTCGCGGAAGCCGCGAATCGTATCGGCGATGGTCACGTACTTGCCCTTGTTGCCGGTGAAGATTTCGGCCACGAAGAACGGCTGCGACAAGAAGCGCTGAATCTTGCGCGCGCGCGACACGGTGAGCTTGTCTTCTTCAGAGAGCTCGTCCATGCCGAGAATCGCGATGATGTCTTGCAGCTCTTTGTAGCGCTGCAGAATGTTCTGCACCTTGCGCGCGACGGCGTAGTGGTCGGCGCCGAGCACCTGCGGGTCGAGAATGCGCGACGTCGAGTCGAGCGGGTCGACGGCCGGGTAGATGCCGATTTCGGTCAGGGCGCGCGAGAGCACGACCGTACCGTCGAGGTGCGCGAACGTCGTCGCGGGCGCCGGGTCGGTCAAGTCGTCGGCGGGCACGTACACGGCCTGCACCGACGTGATGGAGCCCTTCTTCGTCGTCGTGATGCGCTCCTGCAGCGCGCCCATCTCGGTCGACAGCGTCGGCTGGTAACCGACCGCGCTCGGGATGCGGCCGAGGAGCGCCGACACCTCGGAGCCCGCCTGCGTGAACCGGAAGATGTTGTCGACGAAGAGGAGCACGTCGCGGCCTTCTTCATCGCGGAAGTACTCGGCCACCGCCAGACCCGACAGCGCGACGCGGGCGCGGGCGCCAGGCGGCTCGTTCATCTGGCCGAACACCAGAACGCACTGCGACTTGCCGTCGATCAGCTGCAGCTTGCCGTCTTTGAGAACCGGGTGGTTCTTGTCGTCTTTCACGCACTGAATCACGTTGGCTTCGATGAACTCTTTGTAGAGGTCGTTGCCTTCGCGCGTGCGCTCGCCCACGCCGGCGAACACCGAGAAGCCACCCTTCTCGATCGCGGCGCCACGAATCAGCTCTTGCAGCAGAACCGTCTTGCCGACGCCGGCGCCGCCGAACAGGCCGATCTTGCCGCCGCGGGTGAACGGGCAGAGCAGGTCGATGACCTTGATGCCCGTCTCGAACATCTGCACCTTCACGTCGAGGTCGGTGAACAACGGCTTCGCGCGGTGAATCGGGTAGACCTTGTCGGCCGCCACCGTGCCGAGCTCGTCGACCGGCTCGCCGACGCCGTTGAGAATGCGGCCGAGCGTGCCCTTGCCGACCGGCACCGAGATGGGCGCGCCGGTGTTCTTCACCGGGGCGCCGCGCGCGAGGCCGTCGGTCGTGTCCATCGCGACGCAGCGGCAGGTGTTCTCGCCGAGGTGCTGGGCGACCTCGACCGTGAGGTTGTCGGCCTGGTTCGAGATGGCGGGGTTCGTCACCTTCAACGCCGTGAAGACCTCGGGCAGACCGCCCGGAGGAAACTCGACGTCGACGACGGGACCGAGAATCTGGGTGATGCGGCCAGCAACGGAGGTCGAAGCGCTCATGTCGCGTGCGCGTGTAACAGAGTCGTATTCCAGGGCAAGATGGATCCGCGCTTGCGACGAGGCCCCCTGCTGATGCCTCTCAGAAGCGGGCGCTCGACGTACCGCCCACCCCGTCGGCCGCAGGCCACCCATACGGCTGCTGCGCGAGGCCGGGCGCGGCGTAGACGTCGAGCGAGCGGCCGACCGTGAAGTACTGGCCGGCCTCGACGGCGATGGGCGACGGCAGCGCGCAGCGCTCGACCTCGACGCCATTCGCAGCGAGCCGATAGAGCGCCGAGCCGCCGTCGATCTGGCTGGTGTTCGCGAGCACGCCGCCGCCTTCGAGCAGGCGCAGCTGCGCGTGGTTCGAGCCGAGCGGCAGCGGCACCGACCACTCGAACGTGGCGGTCGCGACGTCGTAGCGCGTGACCTGGAAGACGCCACCGCCCAAGCTCACCGAGGTGACGCGGTCGTGGTCGAGCCGCACCGCCGGGTCATACAAGAGGGTTTGACCCGGCAGCAGCGGCAGCTCGCGCTGCGTCAGGTCGGTCTTGAGCAGCGCGAGGCCGCCGTCGCCGCGCACCACCACCTCGTCGCCACCGAACGCGTAGAGCTGCTGCGACGCCTGCCAGCGGCCGAGCTCGATGCCGGTCGGGCCGACGTGCGCGAGGTACGAGACCTGGCTCCAGCAGGCCGCCGACACGTCCCACACCTCGCCGCTCGCGGTCGCGCCCATCGTCGCGTGGCCGTCGCGGTGAACGCGCCACAGCTGCGCGCCCGTCGCCTTCGCCAGCGCCACCACGTACGCCTGGTGCAGCGAGTCGCCCTCGACGACCGTCAGCGCGACGTCGCCGGTGTTCAGCAACATCAACTTCTGAACGTCGATGCGCACGCGCCCGTCGGAGCCGGGGTTCGAGACGGGGATGCCGGGGATGAGGTCGCGCTCCCAGACGAGGGCGCCGGTCGACGCCTCGCGCGCCTGCGCGACCGAGGCGCGCATCACCTCGGTGCCGTAGTTGTACGTGCGCGCAGAGAGGTAGAGGCGGTTCGCGGCCGCGTCGACCACGAGCTGCGTACCGTTCTCGAGGCCCACGTTTGCGGTCGAGAGGTTCACGACCCACCGCTGCGCGCCCGAGGGGTCGAGCGAGACGAGCCGCAGCTGGTACGGCGCGCCGGCGTCGTACTGCGTACGCACGTCATCAGAGACGAAGACGTACGCGTTGCCCTGCGGGTCGACCGCGGCGCGGCCGATGAAGCTGCCAGCGGGAGGTTGGTAGCGCCAGCGCGGCGTGGGCGTGCCCGTCGACTGCTCGCAGCTGCCCTGCACGCAGCGGCCCTCTGCGCGGCACAGCGTCGGAGCGGCGCAGCGCGAGCCCTCGGGCGCCGAGCGCTGCACGCACGCGCCCGCCATGCACACACGGGCGGTCACGCAGTCGTTGTCGCCGCACGTCGTGCCGTCGGCGACGGGCACGATGGTGCAGCCGGTGACGGGGTCGCAGGCGGCGGCGAGGCAGGGGTCGGCGGGGCTCGCGCAGGCGACGGCGGCGTGCATGCAGCCTTCGACCGAGCAGGCGTCAGCGGTG
>JAEUJP010000623.1 GCA_016793725.1 Myxococcaceae bacterium
CGATCCACACCATCTGGGGCGACGCAAACGCCTTGTTCGTGATGTCGAGGTAGCCGGTCGCCGGGTCGATCTGCGGGGCGTCGGGCGAGGTCGGGTCGTTCACGTAGTACGCGAGCGGCTCGTACGTCACGCCGCCGTAGATGCCGAGCATCGACAGCGTGTCGTAGTCGTAGTTGTCGGTCGACAGGTTCTTCGACCAGTCGACGCGAATGTACTGGCGCTTGAACCACGGCCGGTCGGTCACGTTCTCGACGAGCACGTTGTTGAGCTCGCCGGTGGCCGGGTTGTACGTGCGCATCACGTCGAAGTGGCTCTTGATCTTGTAGGCCGCGACGACGATGCCGTCGTTCGTCGCCTTGCCCAGGCCCTTGCCGTCGGAGCTCGCGATGCGCTCATAGGCGAGCCGCGCGATGAGCAGATCTTCGGTGACCGACCACTTCACGCGCGTGAGCGGCTGCGCGTAGGTCGAGGTGAACAGACCGTCTTGACCGGCGCCGTAGCCGACGTCGATGAGCGTGCCCTGCGAGTAGAACTCGGGGTCGTCGGAGCTGTTGAGGTAGTCCTCACCGACGAAGAACGACTTGTCCTGGTAGTCGGGCTGAACCTGGTTGACGAGGGGCTGTTCTTGAGCGCACGCGCCGAGCAGCGCGAGACCTGCGAGCCAGAGTGGGTTGAGTTGGCGTTTCATCGTTGTTTGCTCCTCGTGAATCAAGACTGCGGCGACGTGAACAACTTCGAAGTGACAGCCTCGATGTTCAGAATCAGATCGAGGTAGAGGACCGTGCTTCGGTTGAAGAAGGGCTGCTGGAGCTTGCCGTTCGAATCGAGCTGATTGCCGATGGTGAACGCCGTGAGGGCGACGCCGACGGGCTTCGAGAACTGCCAGCTGGCCGAGGCGACGAACCAGGTGAGGTCGCGCACGCCGCCGTTGCGGTTGGTGTTCGCGAGCTGCAGCTCTTCGCCGATGTGACCCTGGCCCGACGAGGCGTGTTGGTAGACCCACTGCCGCGTCCACAACATCGTGAGGTCGATCGACACGGTGTCATGCGGGGCGAAGCTGATGGCGGCGCCGTGGGTGAAGTCGAAGAACGGCACGTTGATGCCGGTGTTCGTCGACTCGGTGCAGTCGGCATCCATCGTCTGGGGGTCTCGGCAGGCCGCGCTGATGGCGCCGCCCGGCGCCGCGAAGGTGGGTGCGTTGGTGTTGCCGGCGCGCAGCCGGGTGAAGCGGCCCGTGGCACGGCCGAGATAGACGAGCGAGAGCCCCGAGAGCACGGGGAAGGTTCTCGACAGAACGGCGGCCGGGCCGATCGAGAACAGCTGGGTGCGCAGGCTCGAGAGCTTCGAGGTGGGAAAGCCCATGCGCACGTTGCCGCTGATGCGAACGCCGGAGTACTTCTCTTTCCACCCCGTCCACCCGAGGTCCAACAGGGTGTCGGAGAACTCGACCTCGTAGCGGCGGTTCAAGCCGTCGGGCTGCGTGAACTCCTGCGAGATCCACAACCGGCCGCGGGCAAAAAACTGATCGGTGAAGTGCCACTCCGGCAGCAACAGGAGGTTGTGCGCCCAGGTCGGGTTGTACTGATACGGCTGCTGCCCGTTCACATACGTCGACGGAAAGGGGTCGCCCGAGGGCGCGAACGACATCGCCGACAACGAGTGCCCATAGCTGATCGACGAGCCGCGCCACGGAACCTGGGTGACGCCACCCTCGGCCCCCGTGCCGGCGACGTTGCCGCCCGCCTGCGCAAACGCCACGAAACTAACGCCCAACGTGATCAGTACGATCGCCGCGACGTGGTTTCGCCTTACATGTCGGGGGATCTGGATCATGGAACGCGCCCGTATGCACGAGGCGCGCCCGTTTTTCAAACGTCGGTCAAAGAGGCCCAATCATCGGGGGCTTGAGAGCCCTCGCTGTCAGTCTGTGTGACAGACCCGAGAAGTGTTTCAGGCGAGCAAAAGAAAACTGAACGTCAAGAGAGGTACGCCCCACCGCCGAATTGAAACGCGAGAAAGACGAGCAGCCCGGCGCTGAGCGGCCACCAGACGAGGCGGAGCGGGCGCTTTTCTTCGAGCAATAACGCGAGGGTGAGAAACAACGGGAAGGCGGCGATCGCGTAGCGGCCGAAGCCGATGAAGTCTTTGCTGGCGAGAATGGGCAGGCCGATCGCCGCACCGCAGTAGAGGGCGTACGCGCGGGGAAGCCTGCGCCACGTCGGCACCAACAGGAGCACGGCGGCACCAGCGATCGCGGCGTGACCGACGAGGCGCAGCTGCTCGTCGGGCTCGAGCCGGCCGGAGCGGAAGGCGTCGATGAAGGAGATCTTGAGCGCGGTGTGAAGGCCGAAGGGCTGATCCCACCCGGGGGCCGACTGAACGTGGGCGAACGCGGCGGGGTCACCGAAGGTGGCACCGAGATAGAGCATGTACGCGGCGGCGCCGAGGCCCGAGAGCGCGGGGAGGAAGTCTCGCGGGCGAAGGGGCTGCCCTGCCCTGCGGCGTTTTTCGAGGGCGCAGGCGAGCAGCCCGAGCACGACGGCGGGAGCGGCGGGCCGGCAGAAGGTGGCGAGAGCGCCGAGCAGGGCGGCGAGCGGCAGGCGATCTTCTTCGACGCAGAGAAACGCACTGCAGACGAGCAAGAGGAACAGCGAGTCGGCGTAGCCGACTCCGAAGAGAAAGAAGGCGAAGGGGTAGAGAGCGAGCGCCCAGGTGGCGGTGTCGCGAACGCGCTCGTTCACGAAGTGGCTGGCCCAGCGGCGAAAGGCGAGCAGCGCGCCGGCGCCGCAGACGAACGAGACGAGCGCCTCGCTCGCCCACACCGAGAGGCCGATGGCACTCAGGGCGCGAACGCTGAGCGGGAAGCCGGGGAAAAAGGCGACGGGGCTCTGCTGGCCGGGGCGGTACCAGTACCCGTTCACGGCGATCTCGCGGTACCAGTTCGCGTCCCAGTGCATGAGGCCGCAGAGGGGAAGCTCGAACCACGCGGGGTGCTCGAGGCCGAGGGGCGCAGCGGGGTGATGAAAGAGGAAGCCGAGGGTCGCGGCCGCGACGGTGACGAGCGGAACGATGGCGAGCTTCGGCATCACGAGACGCCCCCGCAAATAAAACAGGCCGGAGCTTTTGGCTCCGGCCCTGCCCTTCAGGACGATTGGGACTTTTGACCCCGCCGGGATTCGAACCCGGGTTTGAGCCGTGAGAGGGCTCCGTCCTAGGCCGCTAGACGACGGGGCCGAGACGCGCGCGCTCTTATGGGGAGCGTGCGCACAAGTCAACAACGTGTGGGACGCCCGACGCACGTTCTGCCTGACGTAGAGTCGCGCGCGATGTTCGGCCCGATGCTCGCGCTCGTCGTCTTCGCAGCGGCAGACCTGCCGGAGCTGAAGGCGCGGGGCACCTTGAAGGTGCTGGTGTTCGGGGAAGACGAAGACATCTTGCCGCGGGCGGGCAGCCCGAAGGCGCGCGATCGGGAGCTCTTGGAAGAGCTGGCCGAGCGCGAGGGCATGACGCTCGACGTGGTGGCCGAGCCCGACTTCGAGAAGCTGTTCACGCGGCTGCTCGCGGGCGAAGGCGACGTGCTGGCGCACGGGCTGACGGTGACCGACGAGCGCAAGGCGCGGGTGGCGTTCACGCAGCCGGTCTCGGTGGTGACGCAGGTGCTGGTGGGGCGGCGCGGGGCGAAGAACCTGCCGACGAAGGTCGCCGACCTGAAGGGCCGCGCGGTGACGGTGCACGAGGGCTCGGCGTATGCGGCGTCGCTGGAAGGGCTCGGGGCGAAGGTGGTGGCGGCAGACGAGCGGCTCGACTCCGAGGGGCTGGTCTACGAGGTGGGGCGCGGCAAGCTGCAGCTGACGGTGACCGACAGCAACCTGTTCGCGTCGATCGCGACGTACAACCGCGACGTCGAGGCGCTCTTCTCGATCGCCGAGGGCAAGGAGCTCGCGTGGGCGGTGCGGCCCGAGGCGAAGGCGCTCAAGGCCGCGCTCGATGCGTTTCTGGTCGAGAAGGCGCTGACGGCCTACGCCGAGAAGCTGTCGCTGGGCGACCTCGACGAGATCAAGAAGCGCGGAGCGCTGCGGCTGCTGACGTGGAACGACCCGATCAGCTACTTCTCACACCAGGGGCGGCTGTTCGGGTTCGACTATGAGCTGGCGAAGCTGCTGGCGGCGAAGCTGAAGGTGCGGCTCGAGGTGGTGGTGCCTCCGGAGCGGAAGCTCCTGGTGCCGTGGCTGCTCGATGGGCACGGTGATCTGATCGCGGCGGCGCTGCACCCGGTCGAGCTGAAGGGCGTGACGTTCAGCCAGCCGTACCTGTTCACCGACGAGGTGCGCATCGGCAAGGCGGCGTTGGTGCCGCACCGGCCTGAAGCGACCGACGACGTCGAGCTGCTGCAAGAGGGCAAGGCGAAGGTGGTCGATCGAATTCTGATCGACACGCTGCCTGACGCGCCGCGCGACTTCACGGTGATCGCGAAGGAGCTGCCGATCGCGTACGCGATGCGGGCCGACTCGAAGAGGCTGGCCGAGGCGGTCGACGGCTTCATCGCGGCGACGTACCGGGGGCTCGAGTACAACCTGCTCAAGAAGCGTTACTTCGAGCGCAACGCGCAGATCGACGTCGCGCGGGCGGCCGAGTCGGGGCAGACGGGCACGCTGAGCCCCTTCGATCAGCTGTTCAAGCAGAACGCGTCGCGGGTGGGGCTCGACTGGCGGCTGCTGGCGGCGCAGTGCTTTCAAGAGAGCCGGTTCGACCCGGTGGCGAAGAGCTGGGCGGGCGCGCTGGGCCTGTTTCAGCTGATGCCGACGACGGCGCTCGAGCTGGGCGTGAAGCGGCGCGAAGACCCGGCCGAGAGCGTGCGCGCGGGCAGTGACTACGTGGCGCGCATGTTGACCCGCTTCGACACGCGCATCGAGCTGAAGCACCGCCTGAGGTTCGCGCTGGCGGCGTACAACGCGGGGCCGAGTCACGTCGAAGACGCGCGCAGGCTCGCGCAAGAGCGTGGCCTCGACCCGATGAAGTGGTTCGGGCACGTCGAGAAGGCGATGCTGCTGCTCGAAAAGCCGCAGCACTACCGCAAGGCGAAGGCGGGGTACTGCCGGGGGTCTGAGCCGGTGAAGTACGTGTCTGAGATTCAGGCGAGGTACGACGGGTACGTAAAGATCGTGCAGTGAGGGCTGGGCTCACGGCGTTGCTCGTTCTTGAACTGCGGGGGCCGGGGACGGGGCCGGGGACGGTGCCGGGCACGCGATCGGTCGCGGGCGTCGTCAGTGTCTTGTCGTGCCCACGTAGCCGCTCCTGCCCACCACGTAGAGGTCGCACTCCGAGGTGCCCCTGATCTGCTCGAGCTCGACCCCCGGCGGCGCGTCGCCGACCTTGAGCCAGGCCTGCCCGTTCCACCGCATGATCTCGTCGCGGTTTCCGACCGCGTAGATCGCGCTCGCCGAAAACGCCTTCAGGCCTCGCACCTGCGTCATGCCCGGCGGCGAGGCCATGTCTTGCACCCAGGCGGCCCCGTTCCACCGCAGCAGGTTGTCGCCGTAGCCGCCCGCCCAGCCCAACGTCGGCGAGACGAACGTCATCGCGAAGATCTCGGTGCCGTTCGGCCCGTCGTACGTCGTCGCCCACGTGCCGCCGTCGAAGAAGTAGATCGCCCCCTTGCTGCTGCCGCCGTTCATGCCCCCCGCGAACACCGCATTCGCCGAGAAGCCCTCGATCACGTGCAGATCGTCGGCGATGTCTTCGTCGGGCCGCGTGACCGTGACGCCGTCACCCAGGTACGCGACGTGACCGCTCGTCGTGACCGCAAACAGCGTCTGCTGCGTGCCCGTCGCCGGCGTGCCCCACACGCTCTCGACGTTGCCCGACATCACCATGTCGAGCATCGAGCAGGTGCCCGACACCTGGTCGCGCCGCCACACGGCTCCTGACGCGCCCGCGTAGACGCGACCGTCGGCACGCGCCCACGCCGCGAAGTAGTCGACGCCGCACGCCACGGCGGCCCCCGACGCGCCCCCGTCGGTCACGTGCACCATGAACGGCTGGCCGGTGCCCACCACCCAGACGTCGCCCGGCCCCACGACCGCCACGTCGACCACGCCGTTCGTGAGCGCCGTGGTCACCCGCACGAAGCCGCCGTCGCAGGTCGCCGGCATCGGGGCGCCTCCGCCGGCCGTGTTGCCTCCGCCGGCCGTGTTGCCTCCGCCGGCCGTGTTGCCGCCGCCGGCCGTGCTGCCGCCGCCCGCCGTGCTGCCGCCGCCCGCCGTGCTGCCGCCGCCCGCCGTGCTGCCCCCGCCCGCCGTGCGGCCCCCGCCCGCCGTGCTGCCGCCGCCCGCCGGGCTGCCGCCGCC
>JAEUJP010000685.1 GCA_016793725.1 Myxococcaceae bacterium
CTCTTCACGCTCGTCGCGGTCTTCACGATCTTCGGGCCGGTCACGCCGGTCGCGCTCGTCGCGGTCGTCCGTGGGGCCGACTTTGCGCTCGTCGTCTTCGGCGCCCTCGTCGCGCGTGTTGGTGGGCGTGGCGGCGACGAGCGAGAAGCCGGGCAGCAGCGCCCAGCCGAAGCCGCCGCTGCCCGAGAGGGCGGTGTCTTCGAAGTTGCGGCCCGACTGCAGCCACGGCTGAACGGCGAAGGCGATCTCGGGGCGAATGCGCACCCAGCCGAGGCTGATCGAGAAGCCGACGTTCGCGGCGATCGCGAGCTGCAACGTGTTGTTGATGGTCGAGGGCAGGGCGTTGTTGACGGTCGGGGTGCTGATGGCGCGGGTCGCGATGAAGTCGCCGCCGACGCCGCAGTAGAAGCCCGAGACGTGCGAGACCATGAGGCGCAGGCCGGCCATGAACGTGAACATGCTGGTCGACGTCGCGTCGGACTCGTTCGTCGAGCCGGTGTTGCCGGTGGCGTAGGCGGCGCTGCGCACGTGCACGTAGCCCATCGCGAGCTGCGGCATGATCGCGAAGTGGGCGCGGCGCGACTTGTTCACGGTGATCTTGAGGCCCGGCTGAACCCCGGCCGGCGAGAAGTGGGCGTTGATGCCGACGTGATCGTTGAGGCCGAAGTGGGCGTTGCCCTCGACGGCGGGAATCGTCCACACGCGCGCTCCGGTGGTGTTGTTCGTGGTGCCGGGCACGGTGGTGGCCTGCTGCGAGTAGCCGATGCCGGTGGCGACGCCGATCTCGGCTGCGCCCTTGCCGATGGGGCCGGCCATCTGGCCGAGCATCATGCTGCGAGGGGTGAGGCAGGCGGCTGACGTCAGGGCCACGACGACGATGACGGTGCGCATTCGCGGGGGCACCTTAGCCACACAGCCACGTGGTACAAGCGCGAGCTGATGAAAGAGCGTGACGGTGAGCTCAGCCCGCAGGCCGCGTCGGACGAAGAGCGGCTCGAGACGAGCCTGCGGCCGCGCACGTTCGGCGAGTACGTCGGGCAGACGTCGGTCGTCGAGAAGCTGAAGGTCTACGTGAAGGCGGCGAAGGGGCGGGGTGACGCGCTCGATCACTGCCTGTTCAGCGGGCCGCCGGGTCTGGGCAAGACGTCGCTCGCGCACATCATCGCGGCCGAGCTGCAGGTCGATCTGCACGTGACCAGCGGCCCCGCGCTCGAGAAGAAGGGCGACCTTGCGGGGCTGCTCACGAACCTGAAGGCGCGCGACGTACTGTTCATCGACGAGATCCACCGGCTGGCGGCGGCCATCGAAGAGTACCTGTACCCCGCGATGGAGGACTTTCGCCTCGACGTCACCATCGACACCGGCCCGGCCGCCCGCGCGATGAAGATCGATCTGCCGCCGTTCACGTTGATCGGCGCCACCACGCGCACCGGGCTGCTCACGTCGCCGCTGCGCGACCGCTTCCAGATTCAAGAGCGGCTCGAGTACTACGAGGCGTCACACCTCGAGCAGATCGTGACGCGGTCGGCGAAGATTCTCGGGGTGCCGCTCGAGGCCGAGGGCGCCGCCGAGATCGCGAAGCGCGCCCGAGGCACCCCGCGCATCGCAAACCGGCTGCTGCGCCGCATTCGCGACTTCGCCGAGGTCGAGGGCAAGGGCAAGATCACCCGCGCGCTCGCCGACGACGCGCTCAAGCGCCTCGGCGTCGACCCCAAGGGGTTGGATCAGATGGATCGGCGCATTCTGCTCACCGTCATCGAGAAGTTCGCGGGGGGCCCGGTGGGCGTCGAGACCATCGCGGCTGCCGTCGGCGAAGAGCGCGACACGCTCGAAGACGTGTACGAGCCCTTCCTCATCCAAGAGGGGCTACTTCAGCGCACACCACGCGGTCGCGCTGCAACTTCGAGGGCCTACGAGTACTTCGGCAAGGCCGTGCCGCGCGGCTCCGACCCTCAACAATCTCTGCTCTAAGTGTCGTGAGGCACAGGGTTTTGAGTGGTGCGGCGATGCTCCACCCCCGAAATTCGAGAGGTTTTTCGCGACGGAGTGCCAGTTTCGTGGCATATCCGTTGCTGACGCACCGCACTATGGCGGAGAGGGGCATGACCCAGTCGCTCAACCAACGCACGCTGAAGAGCGCTGTGGCCTGCGTCGGTGTCGGTCTGCATACCGGTCAGAAGGTGTCGATGCGGCTGATGCCCGCGCGCCCCGAGACCGGCATCGTGCTGGTGCGAACCGATCTGCCGGGCAAGCCGGAGCTGAAGGCGCACGCGCAGCTGGTGGTCGACACCGAGCTCGCGACGACGTTGGGGCGGGGCGCGGTGCGCATTCACACGGTCGAGCACGTTCTCGCAGCGCTGGCGGGGCTGGGCATCGACAACGTTCGGGTCGAGCTCGACGGGCCCGAAGTGCCGATCATGGACGGGAGCGCAGCGCCGTTCATCGCGCTGATCAGAGAAGCCGGCGTTCGGGAGCAAGAGACACCGAAGAGCTTCATGGTGATCAAGCGCGCGGTGACGGTGCGCGACGGCGACAAGCACGCGACGCTGGCTCCGGGGCGGGGCTTTCGCATCGACTGCACGATCGACTTCAACCACCCGCTGATCTCAGACCAGGCGGTGAGCATCGGGTTCACCGACCGCACGTTCGTGCGTGAGGTCTCGAGCGCGCGCACGTTCGGCTTTCTGCGCGACGTCGAGAAGCTCAAGTCGATGGGGCTCGCGCGCGGCGGCTCGCTCGACAACGCCATCGTCGTCGACGACTTCTCGATCTTGAACCCGGGGGGTCTGCGCTTCCCCGACGAGTTCGTGCGCCACAAGGTGCTCGACGCGCTGGGCGACATGGCGCTGCTGGGGCTGCCGGTCATCGGTCACCTCATGGCGTTCAAGGGCGGTCACCGCCTGAACCACGCGCTGGTGATGAAGGTGCTGTCTGAGCCGTCGGCGTACGCGGTGGTGCGGGCGCGGGCGCGCGACGTGGCGCACTACGACCTGCGGCTCGACGAGCTCGAAGATGCGCTGACGCCGTCGGCAGCCTGAGACGGTTCGTCGCTTGCCCTGTGAGCGGCCGGGGCCTATACGGCCGGCCATGCTCTCACAAACGTTTCGAACCCTCGTCGCGATGGCGGTCACCCTTCTGGTCGCGTGCGCGTGCGACAAGGGCGCGAAGACCGGCGCGTCGTCGGGCGGTGGCGGCGTCGTCGTCGCCGACGACCCGAAGACCGTGGTCGCCAAGTACAACGGCAAGACGATCACCCTGGGCGAGCTCGAGAACGCGCCGGGCGGCGAGAAGCTGTTCGAGATGGAAGAGCAGCGCTACCAGACGCGCCGGCAGGTCATCGATCAGCTGATCTTCAAGGAGCTCGTCGGCGCGAAGGCGAAAGAGAAGGGCATCGCCGAAGAGCAGTGGATGCAGGCCGAGATCGACGCGAAGGTGAAGCCTCCGTCGGATCAAGAGATCAACGACTTCTTCGAGAAGAACAAAGAGGGCATGCCGCCGGGCACGACGCTCGAGATGGTGAAGCCGCGAATCATCGACTACATGACGCGCGACCAGAAGGGCACGCTGGTGCGGGCGCTGTTCGACGATCTGAAGAAGCAGGCGAACGTCGAAGTGCTGCTGGCGGCGCCGAAGAAGCCGAAAAAAGAGGTCGAGGCGAAGGGCCCGTCGCGCGGCCCCGAGTCGGCGAAGGTGACGATCGTCGAGTTCTCTGACTTTCAGTGCCCGTTCTGCTCGAAGGCGCACGACGTCGTCGAAGAGGTGATGGCGGCGTACCCGGGCAAGGTGCGGCTGGTGTTCCGCCACTTCCCGCTCGACTTCCACCAGCAGGCGCCGAAGGCGGCCGAGGCGTCGCTCTGCGCGAACGAGCAGGGCAAGTTCTGGGAGTACCACGACGTGCTCTTCAAAAATCAGTCGAAGCTCCAGATCGACGATCTGAAGGCGCACGCGCAGGGCATGGGCCTCGACGCGCAGAAGTTCAACGAGTGCCTCGACTCGGGCCGCGCGGGCGCGACCGTGAAGACCGACCAGGAGGCCGGCCAGAAGGCGGGCGTCAACGGCACGCCGGCGTTCTTCATCAACGGCACCGTGCTGTCGGGCGCTCAGCCGCTCGAAGAGTTCAAGCGCATCATCGACGCCGAGCTGGCGACGAACTGAAGGCCGTTCGTGGTTGACGCTCGCAACAGCATCGCGCTGGCGCTCGATCTGCCGCTCGCCGACGGCGAGCGCCTGTTGAAGGCGGTGGGCGCACACGTCGGCGTGGCGAAGGTGGGGCTGTCGCTCTTCGTCGAGCACGGCCCGCGCGCGGTCGAGGTGATTCGCGGCGCGAAGGCCGACGTGTTTCTCGACCTGAAGCTCCACGACATACCGAACACGGTCGAGCTGGCGGCGGCGCGGGCTTCGGCGCTGGGCGTGAAGTACCTGACGGTGCACGCCGGCGGCGGGCGCCAGATGCTCGAGGCGGCGGTGCGAGGCGCCGAGAGCGGGGCGAAGGCGGCAGCGGTGGCCGCACCCGTGGTGTTGGCGGTGACGGTGCTGACCTCGATGAATGCTGCCGACCTGAAGGGCATCGGGGTGAGCGACCCGGCGGCCGTGCAGGTCGAGCGGCTCGCGAAGCTCGCGAAAGAGGCGGGGGCGGGCGGGCTCGTCTGCAGCGTGCAAGAGGTCGCGGCGCTGCGCGCCCTGCTGGGGCGGTCGATGGTGCTGTGCACGCCCGGCATTCGGCCCGCGGGGGCCGCAGCAGGCGACCAGGCGCGCGTCGACACGCCCGCCGCCGCGGTGAAGTTGGGCGCCGATCTGCTCGTGGTCGGGCGGCCGATTTACGAGGCCACAGATCCGGCCGTGGCCGCGAAGGCGATTCACGACGAAGTGGCCGGCGCTCTGGGCTGAACATCGAGCCGGCGCCTGCGGCAGCCCGCTCCGCGCTCGGCTGCGAGATGACCGCTCGCCTACCGAATGGCGTCGAGCCCCGCCGCGAACGTCGTGCGCCCGAGCCCCACGCGAAAGTGATCGGGGTCGCCGCCGAACAGCCGGCCCGGCGCGAAGCACACGCCGCGCAGATGCAGCAGCTCTTCGCACCACCGCTCGCCGCCCTTGCGGTGTGCGAACAGCACCGAGCCGCCGGTCGGGCGCACGAAGTTGATGCCGTGCGGCCGCGCGAACGCCTCGAACAGCGTCAGGTTCGCGCGCACGAGCTCGCGTGATCGCGCCGCCAGCTTCTCGTGGTGCTTCAGCGCCACCGTCGCCAGCAGCTCGCCCGGCGCCGAGTTGCAGATGGTCAGGTAGTCTTTGAACGCCGCCAGGCGGCCGATGAGGGCGAGATCTTGCGTCGCGATCCACCCGACGCGCAGGCCGGCGAGCCCGTACGTCTTCGCCGTCGTGCCGAGCGACACCGCCTTCTCGTACACGTCGCAGGCCGCCGCGTTCTTCACCACCTGGTCGTGCTCGAGGCCGCGGTACACCTCGTCAGAGAACAGCCACAGCCCGCGCGCCCGGCAGAACTTCACGATCGCGTCGAACCGGTCGCCCGTCACCACGGCGCCCGTGGGGTTGTGCGGCGAGTTGATGACGAGCACCTTCGTCTTCTCGGTGCAGAGCTTCGGCAGCTCGTCGGGGTCGAGCTGCCAGCCGTTCGCCTCGCGCGCGACCCACGGCTTCACCTCGGCGCCGACGGCGCGCCCGACCTCGTGCAGCGACTGGTAGCAGGGCACGTGCACGACGACGCCGTCGCCCGGCTCGAGCACGACGTTCATGAACGCGAAGATGGGCTCCTGGGCGCCGCTGAACACGAGCGTCTGGTCGGGCTTCACCCGCGTGTACAGCCCCGCGATCGCGGCGCGCAAGGCGGGGTTGCCGAGCGTCTCGGTGTAGCCGAGCGTCTGCTCGAGCAGGAGCTCGGCCGAGCCCGGCTCGAAGGCGAGCAGCGCCTCCGTCGTCATGCTCTCGCAGTCTGAGGCGCACATCAGGTGCTTCACCGCGAACTCGTGCCGCGCGAAGAAGCGCTCGAGCCCGAAGTCGTGCAGCTTCACAGGCCGGGCCCCTTGAGGTCGCGGTGGGGCCGCTGAATCAGCTCGGTCGCGACCAGAAGCCGCGGCTCGAGCGCCGCCGCCGCCCCCTCGAGCGCGGCTTCGACGTCGGCCTGCGCGCCCGCGAGCGTGAACCAGCCCTTGCCGCCGATGCCCTTCGCGAGGTGCAGGTGCGTCAACTTCACGTCGGCGCGCTTGAGCGCCGTGTCGGCCGCGAGCACCGTCGCCGCAAGCGTGTGGGCCTCGACGATGCCCAGCGCGTCGTGCGCGCCCAGCGCCTCGAACGTGCCGTCGAGCCCACGCAGCACGCTCTCGTGAACCTGGGTGAGCACCAGCTTGTCGAGCACCATGGCGCCGCCGGTCTCGATGGCCGCGGCGAACGACTCGAGCACCTCGGCCACCGGGCCCCGAAACAGCAGCACGTACTTGCCGGGCGTCATCGGCTCCGACACGTACAGCCGCACCTGCGCCTTCTTGATGAGCGCGTCGGCGACGACGAGGCCCTTCGCGATCGACTCGAGCTCGACGAGCCCGAGCGCGGGCTCATCGTCGACTCCCCGCGCGATCACCGCGCGTCCTCGACCGCCTGTGTGCTGATGTCTTGCACGAACCAGCCGGCCCCGCCCGACGCCAGCTCGGCCCACCAACGGCCCGCCAGCCACTCGGGGCAGCCCTGCGTCGGCTCGAGCCACACCCAGCGGTGGGTGTCGTCGCGCGCGTGCTGCACGGCGCCCATCATGATGCAGCTCGGCGAGTCGTCTTTGAACCGCACTTCGACCGCCACCTCGCTGCCCGTGTACTTCTTGGGGCCGCCTCCGGTGACGACCGTACCGCCCGCGAACCGCTTCACGAGCTGGTCGCGAGACTCGGCGACGCGCTTCGGGCACGCGAAGAGCAGAACCACCGCGAAGCTCACTGCGACGCGCGCGCTCACGGTCAGACGATGCGGAAGGAGTCTTTCAGGGTGCACCGCCGCTCGCGCGTGAACGAGAGCGCCGTCGTCAGGCCTTCGCCGGTGGGCGAGGCGATCGTGAACGACGTGTAGCCCTCGCCGCGCAGGCCCAGGCCGGCGAATGACGGCCCGTTCTTCACGAAGATCGACGTGTTGATGCGGCTCGCCATCTCGTGCAGATGATCGATGTTCGTCGAGTGCATCGTCGCGGTGTGGCCGAAGCCGTGCTCGGCCTGCAGCGCCGCCTCGAGGCAGTCTTCGAAGCTCTTGAGCCGGCAGAAGCCGATGACGGGCATGAGCAGCTCGGCCTGAACGAACGGGTGGGTCGGGTCGACCTCGGCGAACAGGAGTCGGGTGCCCGACGGCACGCGCAGGCCGGCGGCCTCGGCGATCTTGGTCGCGTCTTTGCCGACCCAGTCGCGGTGCGGGTGGCCATCGTCGACGACGAGCTTCTCGAGGCGGTTGATCGCGGGCCCCGTGACCTCGAAGGCCCCGGCCTTGACCATCGAGGCCTTGAGCTGATCGGCGATCGCGGCCTCGGCGAAGACCTCTTTTTCGACGATGCAGACGATGTTGTTGTCGAGCGAGGCGCCGTCGACGATGTCGCGGCCGGCCTGCTCGATGTGTGCGGTCGCGTCGACGACGGCGGGCGGGTTGCCGGGGCCCGCGGCGATCGCGCGCTTGCCCGAGTTCATCGCGGCCTTCACGACGGCGGGGCCGCCGGTCACGACCACGAGGCGAATCGCCTTGTGCTTCATCAGCGCCTGCGCCGACTCGATGGTGGGGGTGCCGATGCACGCGACGAGGTTCGCCGGGCCGCCGGCCGAGGTGATCGCGTCGTTCACGAGCGAGACGAAGTGCGCGCAGACGCCCTTGGCGCTCGGGTGCACGTTGAAGACGACCGCGTTGCCGCCGGCCACCATGCCGATGCTGTTGTTGATGATGGTCTCGGTCGGGTTCGTCGACGGGGTGATCGCGCCGATGACGCCGAACGGGGCGCGCTCGAGCAGCATGAGCCCGTGGTCGCCCGAGTACGCCTGGGGGCGAAGAATTTCGAGGCCCGGCGTCTTGTTCGCGACGAGCAGGTTCTTCTGAATCTTGTCTTTGAAGTTGCCGAGGCCGGTCTCGTCGACGGCCATCTGCGAGAGCTGCTCGACGTTGCGGCGCGTCGCCTCGCGCATCGCCTCGATCACCTTCGCGCGGGTCTCGAGCGGGGTGGCGGCCCAGGTGCGCTGGGCGGCCTGCGCGGCGGCCGTGGCCGAGTCGAGGTCGTCGAAGACGCCCGGCCGGCGCGACGTGATGATCGCCGGAGCCGCCGAGCGCGAGGCGCCCGACGACGAAGAAGAGGGCAGGGCCGAGAGCTCGCTCGAGAGCTTGCGAACGACCTGCTCGACGATCGCGTTGATCTGGGCGTCGTTCATCTCGAAAGGCCTCGCTTCAGCGTGTGGGGCGCTGCTCCGGGTAGACGCGCGCGTGCTCGGGGTCGTCATAGACGACCAGCACCCGGGGAGCGCCCTGCGCCTTCAGCTCGTCTGCCTGCTTCTGGCAGCGCGCGCGGAGCTCTTCTTTCGGGGCCTCGAGCTTCAGCTTCTTCATGACTTCACGTATTTCGTCTGGCCCTGAACCTCGAGCGTGTCGACGATCGCCATGATCGTCGCGTCGACGGGCCGGTCTTTGGTCATCTCGGTCTGCCGCGCAGACGACCCCGACGCGTAGAGCACCCACTCGCCCACGCCGGCGCCGACCGCATCGACCGCGACCACCAGGGTCGCGGTCGGCTTGCCGTCGAGATCGAGGCCGCGCACCACGAGCAGCTTGCTGCCCTCGAGGGTGGGCTCTTTGCGCGTGGACACGACGGTGCCCACGACTTTTCCGAGCAGCATCGATTACCCGTTGCCGGACTCGGCCTTCGCCTGGTCGGCGCGGCCGAGGGGGAGCACGAGGTCGATGTTGCCGTGCGGGCGGGGGATCACGTGCGTCGAGACGAGCTCGCCGACGCGCTCGGCGCCCCGGGCGCCGGCCTCGATGGCCGCCTTTACAGCCGCGACGTCGCCACGAACGATCATGGTGACGTAGCCGCCGCCGATCTTCTCGTAGCCCACGAGCTCGACGCGAGCAGCCTTCACCGCCGCATCAGCCGCTTCGACCATGCCCACGAAGCCCTTGGTCTCAATCATTCCCAACGCGTCTGCCATTTAGGTTCTCCTCACTTGTCTTTGAAGGCGCCCTGCTCTTTGCCGGTGATCGATTTGATGGCTGAAACCGCGGCCTCGGCCGCAGAGTCGATCTCGCTCTCGGTGCCGGCCATGTACAGACGGCCGAACGCGCCGAACACGAGCACGTCGATGAGCTTCACGTTTGCGGCCTTCTCGGCCTCGTTCGCGGCGAGCGCGGCGTACGCGGCCGGCTCGGTCTCGAGAATGAAGAGCGACTGACCCGGCTCGATCATCGACCCGAAGCGGATCTTGTCGAGGATCATCGCGTGCATCGGCTCGATCGCACGAATGACCGTGTTCGAGACGATGCGCGGCTTGATGCGGTCGTCTTGTTTGGCGCCCAGGTGGTTGAGAATTTCGTCACCGGCGCTGCGAACCTCACCCTTGTCGTTGCTGTGCACCTCGAGCATGCCGTAGGCGCGCTCGACGACGAGGGTGGCGGGGTCGACCTTCGTCTTCTTCAGGGCGACGTCGATGATGCCGTGAATCGCCATGCCAGGCGCCACCTCGACGAAGAGGGAGGCGACGTAGGGAACCGGAAAATAG
>JAEUJP010000699.1 GCA_016793725.1 Myxococcaceae bacterium
TTCGAGCTTGCCCGTCATCGCCGTCTTCGTCTGCTTGGCCGACTGGGCCGCGGCGACCTGCTCGAGCTGCGCCTTCACCTGCTCTTCGTCGAGCTCCTGGGCGCCGGCGCCCTGCCGCACGAGCTTCAGAATCGACGTGCCGATGAGAATGCGATCGCCCTCTTTGAGGCGCGCCGTCTTCACCTTCTCGCCGTTCACGAACGTGCCGTTCGTCGAGCCGAGATCTTCGATGGTGATCTTGCCGGCCGCGACGGCGATCTTCGCGTGCTTGCGCGAGACCATGTCTTCGACCAACACCATGTCGAGCTCGCTCGAGCGGCCGATGACGACCTGCTTCTCGCTCTTCAGCGGAAACTCGCCGCCCTGATATTTGCCCGAGATGAACTTGAGGGCGTAGCCGGTGCTCATTCGCCCGCCTCTTTCGTGTCTCTCACCAGGTTCAGGTACATCTCAGCGCTCTTGTTGCCGGGGTTCTTCTGCAACACCTGCTCCCACTCGTGAATCGCTTCAGCCTTTTTGCCGGCGGAGTACAGCGCAATACCGTAGTGCACGCGCCCGGGAACGTAGTTCGGGTTGATGCGCAGAATCTCTTCAAATTGCGCGAGCGCCTCGGCGTGCTCGCCCTTGTCGCGGCAGGCGTCGGCGAGCTTCAGGCGAATGTCGACGAAGGTCGGGCACAGCCCGAGGGCGCGGCGGTACTCGCCGATGGCCTCGTCGAGCATGCCGCTCGAAGCGAAGACGTCGCCGATCTCGGCGTACATGTTCGAGATCTTGCCCTGCACGAAGGGGTCGATGCGCCCGGGCGCCGCGCGCTGCCGCGAGAGCGCGCCCTGGTACACCTCTTTGGCTTCGCGGTACTTCCCCATGTCGTTGTAGATGACCGCGAGGTTCAGCGCGGCATCGGTGTACGCGGGGTTGATGCGCAGCGCGGCCTCGAACGCGCGCTGCGCCCGGGCGAACTGCCCCTGGTCGTGGTAGACGACGCCGAGCATGTTGTAGACGTCGGCGAACGACTGGTTCTGTTCGACGACCTGGGTCAGATACTTCTCGGCCTGCGGGTACTGCTTCTTCTCGAAGTAGCCACGCCCCAGGGTCAACAGTTGCTTGAGCGCGTCGTCCATTACTCAGAGACCATTTACTCAGAAACCATTTGCCGAAAAACCATGCGGGCGTGGTGGAAGCGGTCGGCGTACCCTACATGAGCCCGTCGGGGAAGCAGAATTCCCCACCTGCGGCGCCTTGTAGCGTCAGCCGCGTCGTCTTCAGATCATCGACCGGCCGGCTCGGGAGCGTGCCCGTGACCCGCGACTCTTCGGTGACCAGCACGTCTTCGCGCTCGCTGCGAATGAGCCAGTTCAGCGCGCGCACCTTGCGGCCCTCGACCGCCAGCAGCTCGGCGACCTCCGACGCCTCACCCGAGTCGGCCCGCCCCGAGCACAGCCCCGTCACGTCACCCGCCTCGAGCGCCGCGCGCCGCTTCTCGAGCGCACGCACCACCCCCACGAGCTGCGGAGCCCACCCCGCCTCCGGCACCCAGTCGCCCCCTTCGAGCCTGAAGCCGATGCGCTCGAGACCCAGCGAGCTCACGGCCGTCTCGTTGACCGTGCCGTCGAAGTCGAGCGTCGCCGTCACCACCGCGCGCTCGCCGGTGACGACCACCGACATGCGCTGGTAGCCCACGCGCTTCGAGCGCAGGGGCTGCGCGAGCCCCACGTCGAGCTCGATGCCGCGCGCTTCTTCGGTCTTCAGGGCGGTGAGAATCTCGACCTCGGGCCCCGCCGCCGCGCCGAACAGCCGGGGCACCGCGACGGCGAGCGCCGTGAAGAGCACCGCCGCCGCCAGGCCGACCCCCAGCAGCCGTCGCGCGTCGTCGGTCATGCGCCCCCCGCCGGGCGGTCGAACCTCGCGCAGCTCACCGCTTCTCGAGCATCGACTGCGCCTTCTTGGCCGCGTCGGTCTCGGGGTACCGCTCGACGAGCTGCTTCAGCACTTCTTCCGGCTTGCCCTGCGCGCTGAGCAGCGCGTTCTCGGCCTCTTTGATCTGCAGCTCGGCGTCGGTGACCTTCTGCTTCTGCGCATCGGTGGCCGCGTCGCCCACCTCGGCGAGCACGGCCTGCGCCTTCGAGAGCTCGACCTGCCCCAGCTCGAGCTTCTTCTGCGACGTGCTCTGAATCTTCAGGTACGCATCGTAGAGCCCGAAGTACACCTTCTCTTCGTAGCCCAGCCCACCGAAGTCGCGCGCCACCACGTTGAGGCGCAGCACCACCGCCTGCCAGCGCTCGCGCCGCTTGTAGAAGTTCGCAACGTAGAGCTCGTGGCCCGCCAGCCGCCGCCGCACCTCGTCGAGCGCCTTCTTCGCCTCTTCGACGTAGCTCGACTGCGGGTAGTTGCGAATGAAGTCGGCCAGCGCCACGCTCGCCGACCTCACCTCGGCCTGGTCTTTTTCGACGCTCGGCGGCAGCACGAAGAAGTCAGACGGCATGTCTTTGTAGTGCGTCAGCGCCGCCCGAAACGCCGCGTAGTCGAGCTTCGGGTGCGTCGGGTGCAGCTTCGCGAAGTTCACGTAGCGGTCGCGCGCCTCGATGTACTTCTCGCGCTCGAAGTCGACGTCGCCGAGCTTCAGCTCTGCCGTCGTCGCTGCCTCGAGGTACGGGTACTTCGACTTCACGTAGTCGAAGTACTTCTGCGCCTCGACGTAGTTCTTCGAGTCGAGCGACTCCTGCCCGCGGGTCAGGTTCTCGTCGGCGTCGTCGGCGTAGCTCGGCTCGGCCGCGTCGCCACCGAAGAACGTACCGAAGCCACCGCCCTTGCAGGCGCTCACCAACAGGCACACGAAGATGACGAAGAGCCGCTTCATCGAAGGCCGCGCACCCTAACCGCCCTCGAGGTCGACGTCACCCCCGCAGAGGCGCTCGATCACGTGCTCCGAGAAGCCCCGGGCGGCGAGAAACCGCGCCCCCTTCACGCCCGTCAGCCTGCGCTTGTAGAGCAGCGCGCGCGCGGCCGCCAGCGCGTCGTAGCCCACCTCGTCGGCAGCGGCCCGGGCCGCGGCCTGCGCCGTCGCGGCCGGCACCCCATCGGCCTCGAGGCGCCGCTGCACGTCTTCGAGCGAGCGCCCGTTCGCGAGCCCGGTTCGCGCCTTCGCCTCGCTGTACCGTTCGTCGTTCACGTAGCCCAGCTTCGTCACACGCTCGAGCGCAGCCTCGATTTCAGCGGCCGGGTAGCCGCGCGCCGACAGCGCCCGCTCGAGCTTCGCGCGGCTCTTGGCGCGACCTTTCAAGAGGCGCACGGCGGCGTCGAACGCGCTCGAAGACACCCCAACCGTCTAGCAGGTGGAGTAAGCCTTGGGGCCCAAAGTGCACCCCGTCATCGGAGCCTTCCTCGACGTACGCAGCGCCCTCGACGTGCTCGAGCGCGGAGTCAGCGGAACCCTGCAGAGCCCCCAGGAGGCCGCCTTCGTCTCGGCCGCCAAGGCGCACCCCGAGCTTTCGGCGTTCGTGCTGCAGGCGAAGGGCAAGACCAGGCCGAGCGAAGAGTCACAGAACGCCACCATTCTGCTCGCCGTGCGCGCGGCGCTCTCGGTGCTGCCCGGTGACCCCGCGCTCGGGCCCCCGGCGAAGAAGGCGCGCGAGGCGCTCTCGACAGCCGGCGCCGATGACGAGCAGATCGAACAGCTGCTCGGCGGCGTGCTCGTCGAAGAGGCCTTCACGGGCGACAGCGACCCCACCCACTTCGACCCGGCGTTCGTGGTCGAGTCGTTCGGCGAGCTGCTCGAGCTCGCGAAGCTCGACGCCGACGTGGTGAACGATCTCGTCGAGCGCTTCGCCGAGACCTCGAAGCCCGAGGCGCGCCCGCTGTACCTGTCGGTCGCCGAGTCGTTGTTCGACGCCGCGTGGGGCGAGGGCCCGCAGAGCGTCAACGTCGAGCACGTCGAAGACTGCCTCACGAACCTCGTCGGCGACGAGAGCGAGCTCACGGGCGTCAAGACCACGCTCGAGGTGCTCCTGCGCTTTCTCGCCGCGCACCGCTTCATCGGCCCCCTGCGCCTCGAGCGGCTGCTCGGCCACCTGAAGGCCTGGTCGCTCGCCGATGCCGAAGACGGCGAGGCCGACGAAGACGCCATCGAAGACGACGACCTCGACGACGACGAAGCAGACGATTCAGGCGAGCGAGGCAGCTCGAACTAGAACCGCTCGATCTGGAAGTCGTCGTCTGCCGGCGCCGCCGCAGGCTTCGGCGCCGCCGCAGCGGGCTTGGGAGGCGGCGGCAGCGGACGTGGAGGCGCCGCCGCCGCAGGAGGTGGCGCAGGCTGCCCCTGGGCCGCGTACGCGGCCGTGCCGGGAATCGAGCGCTCTTCGCCGGGCTTCTTGTCGAAGTCGTCCCACTTGGCGTCCGAGGTCGAGCTGACGCCCTGGAAGCGCAGCGCGAAGTCGTCGGGGTTCGACGCCTGCCGCAGCGCCTCCTGGTACGTGATGAGGTTCTGCTTCACGAGCGACATCAGCGACTGATCGAACGTCTGCATGCCATAGGCGACGTGGCCCTGGGCGATCGCGTCTGAGATCTCTTTCGTGCGGTCTTTGTCTTCGATCAGCTCTTTGACGCGCGCCGTCGCCTTCAAGATCTCGACGGCGGCGACGCGGCCCTTGCCGTCGGCACGGGGCACGAGGCGCTGCGACACGACCGCGCGCAGCACCGCGCCGAGCTGCAGGCGCACCTGCTTCTGCTGATGCGGGGGGAAGACCGAGATGATGCGGTTGATGGTCTCGGTCGCATCGAGCGTATGCAGCGTCGACATCACGAGGTGACCGGTCTCGGCCGCGGTGAGCGCGGTCTCGATCGTCTCGTGGTCGCGCATTTCACCGACGAGAATGACGTCGGGGTCTTGCCGCAGGGCCGACTTCAGCGCCTGCGAGAACGAGTTCGTGTCGACGCCGACCTCGCGCTGGTTGACGATCGACCGTTTGTCGCGAATCAAGAACTCGATCGGGTCTTCGATCGTCATGATGTGGTTCGTGTCGGTCGCGTTGATGTGATCGATCATCGCGGCGAGCGTCGTCGACTTGCCCGAGCCCGTGGTGCCGGTGACGAGAATCAGGCCGCGCTCTTCGAGCGCGATCTTCTCGAGCACGGTCGGCAACATGAGCTCTTTGATCGAGAGCACCTTGAACGGAATCACGCGCAACACCGCGCCGATGGTGCCGCGCTGCTGAAAGACGTTGACGCGAAAGCGGCCGAGGCCGGGCACGCCATACGCGAGGTCGACCTCGTTCGTGCTCTTGAACTTGTCTTTCTGGAACTCGTTCATGATGCCGAACGCCATGCGGGCCACCTCTTCAGGCGGCAGCCGCTTGCCGTCTTTCAGCGGCACCAGCGAGCCATCGACCCGGAACATCGGCGGCAGCCCCGCCTTCAGATGAATGTCGGAGGCGCCCCCGCGCAGAGCGACCTGGAGAATCTCGTTCAGTTCCATGGGAGGTCAGGAGCGTAGCATTCGCCCCGTGGTAAGTGCCTAGGCACCATGATTCAGCCGCGCACACCTCCCGGCACACTCGAGCTGTTGCCGCGCGACCAGCTGGCGTTTCAGCGCATGCAGCAGACGATTCGTGAAGGCTTCGAGCGCTTCGGCTTCTTGCCCGTCGAGACGCCCGTGTTCGAGTACAGCGACGTTCTGCTCACCAAGAGCGGGGGCGAGACCGAGAAGCAGGTCTATTTCCTGCAGTCGACGGGGGCGCTGAAAGAGGGCAAGGCGCCCGAGCTCGCGCTGCGCTTCGATCTCACCGTGCCGCTCGCGCGCTACGTCGCGCAGTACGAAAACCAGCTCGCCTTCCCGTTTCGCCGGTATCAGATTCAGCGCGTGTACCGCGGCGAGCGCAACCAGCGCGGCCGGTACCGCGAGTTCTACCAGTGCGACATCGACGTGGTGGGCAAAGACACCCTGCCCCTCGCCTACGACGCCGAGATGCCGGCCGTCATCGCCGAGGTGTTTCGCGCCCTCGACTTCGGGCCGTTCACGATTCGCATCAACAACCGCAAGCTGCTCAACGGCCTGTTGCGTGGCGCCGGCGCCGACACGCCCGAGAAGCGCGCGGCGGCGCTGCGTGAGATCGACAAGCTCGAGAAGGCCGGCGAACAGAAGGTGCGCGACGGGCTCACGGGCCCCGAGATCGCCATGGCGCCCGAGGCGATCGACAAGCTGCTCGGCTTCATGCGCGTCGGCAAGGGCGACCCGGCTGTAGTGCTCGCCGAGCTCGCGAAGCTCGACGTGAACGACGAGCTGTTCAAGCAGGGCGTCGCCGAGCTGAACACCGTCATCGAGCAGGTCGGCGCGCTCGGCGTGCCCTCGGGCACCGTCGCCATCGACCTCAGCATCGCGCGCGGCCTCGACTACTACACGGGCACCATCTACGAGACGGTGCTGAACGACTTCCCGGGCATCGGCAGCGTGTGCAGCGGCGGCCGCTACGACGATCTCGCCGGCCTCTACACGAAGTCGAAGCTGCCCGGCGTCGGCCTCTCGATCGGCCTCACCCGCCTCTTCTTTCAGCTGCAGGAGGCCGGGAAGATCAAACCGGTCGAGAACCCCTGCGCGGCCTACGTGACCATCGTCGACCCCGAGCTGGGCGCCGAGTGCCGCGCCATGGCGACCGAGCTGCGACAGGCGGGCCTCAACGTCGAGCTCGCCGCCGAAGCGGGCAAGCTCGGCAAGCAGCTCAAATACGCCGAGAAGGTCGGCATTCGCTTCGCCGTCATCTACGCGAGCCAAGAGAAGGCGCGCGGCGCCGTGCAGCTGAAAGACCTGCGCCAGAATTCGCAGCGCGACGTGCCGCGCACCGAGCTGGCCGCGGCCATCAAGTCCACAACCTGACCGCCCTGCGGCCTCAGGTGTCGTGCCCATCGACGACCTCAGCCACTATCGCGACCACGACCAGGACCTCGGCCTCATACACCTGGGCATGTTCTTCGCCTGGGCCCTGCTTGCGCGGTCACGTGACCGAAGAGCACGACGACCGGCGACTGCAACGCGTCGAGGCGCGCGAGGGCCGGCCCTCTGACATCGCCGTGCCCCTGGACGGTCTCATCGACGAGATGTTCGACGACGCCGTCTGCGAATTCGCCCACACCTATTACTGCCCCGAGCGGTACTTCGAAGACCTCGAGCGCGCCGTCATGGCGAACGCGGGTCCCTCCCGGCCGCCCGACTCTTGGGCTTCGTTCGACCGGCTCGTGCCCGTTCTCGATCGGCGCTTCGCCGAGCTCACCGACTGAAGCAGCCCCAAAAACGAAAACAGGCCGCCGAAACATCTCGGCGGCCTGCTCGTGCACGAAATCTGTTTTCGTTCAGCGCTTGCTGAACTGGAAGCGCTTGCGGGCGCCGGGCTGGCCGCTCTTCTTGCGCTCGACCACGCGGGCATCGCGGGTCAGGAAGCCGGCCTTCTTCAGCGCCGGGCGAAACTCGGGGTTCAACGCGCAGAGCGCGCGCGACAGACCGTGGCGAATCGCGCCGGCCTGGCCCGACAGGCCACCGCCGCGCACGTTCACCGTCATGTCGACCTTGCCGACCTGCTCCAGCACCTGCAGCGGCTGGTTGATGATCATCTTCGACGTCTCACGGCCGAAGTACTCGTCCATCTTGCGGCCGTTGATGACCACCGCGCCCGTGCCGGCCTTCAGCCAGACTCGCGCCGTCGACTCCTTGCGGCGCCCCGTCGCGTAGAAACCGTCTTTCGTTGCCTTCGCCATGTTCGTCAGGCCTCCACCGTCTTCGCGACGGGCTTCTGGGCCGCGTGCGGGTGCTTGTCATCTGCGTAGACGCGCAGCTTCGTCATCATCGCCCGACCCAACGCGTTGCGCGGCAGCATGCGCTGAACCGCGTTGATGATGATGTCTTCGGGGTGACGCCGCTGGAGCGTCTCGAAGTTCGTCGTCTTCAGGCCGCCGGGGAAGCCCGCGAGCGCGTGCCGGTGGTAGAGCTTCTGCACCGACTTCGTGCCCGTGACCTTCACCTTCGCTGCGTTGATCACGATCACGTGATCGCCGGTGTCCATCGACGGGGTGTACATCGCCTTGTGCTTACCCTTGAGCAGGGTCGCGATCTGTGAGGCCGCACGGCCGAGCACCTTGTCGTTCACGTCGACGATGTGCCACGCCCGGACGATGTCCTTCGGTTTCGCGCTGTAAGTCCGCTGAGACATGCTTCAAAAGCTCCTTGAAAGGTCGCACCCCTTACGAGAGGTATACCCCTCTGGTCAAGTACACTCCCTCGTGATCCTTCGCATCTACCAGGTCGCCTTCTGGACGTTCTTCGCCAGCACCAGCGCGATCTACTTCGTCGGCGCCTTCTTGCTCTGGCTTTTCACCCTGCCGTTCGACAAGAACCAACGCGCCCTGCACCTCTATTCGTGCTTCTGGGCGATGACCTACGTCTACATCAACCCCGGCTGGCGCTTTCGCGTCGAGCGCCGCGACCGCCTGCCCTGGCACGGCCCCGCCGTGCTCGTCTCGAACCACCAGTCGGCCGGCGACATTCTGGTGCTGTTCGGCCTCTACAGCCCGTACAAGTGGGTCAGCAAGGCGAGCATCTTCAAGGCCCCCTTCCTCGGCTGGAACATGAGCCTGAACGGCTACGTACAGCTCGTGCGCGGCGACAAAGAGAGCATCGGCCGCATGATGGCCCACTGCGAGCAGTGGCTCGACCGCGGCGTGCCCGTGCTCATGTTCCCCGAGGGCACCCGGTCTGAAGACGGCAACGTGAAGCCGTTCAAAGACGGCGCCTTTCGCCTCAGCATCGCGAAGAACTGCCCCGTCGTGCCGATCATGCTCGAGGGCACCGGGCAGACCCTCGCCAAGAACGCGCTCGACGTCTCACCTCGCGGCAACCTGATCGTGAAGGTGCTCGAGCCCGTGCAGCCCGGCCCGTTCAACGGCGACGTCGCCGCCCTGCGCGATCACGTGCGCGGGCTGATCATCGCCGAGCTCGCCGCCACCCGCGGCGTCAGCCCACCGGCCCCTGCGGCCCCGCCGGCCTAAGGCGGCTTCTGCGCCTTGAACTTCTCTTTCAGCCCCGCGAAGAACGCCACCTTCTGCTCGGGCACGATGGGCATCGTGTCGCCGACGAGGTCGATCACCTCGACCAGCGCCTCGGGCAGATCCGACAAGAAGCGCGACGGCGTGCGCGGCAGAACTTTGCCCCGCTTCACCCGGTTCGCCGCGCGCGTCAGCACCAGCCGCTCGCGCGCCCGCGTGATGCCCACGTAGGCGAGCCGCCGCTCTTCTTCGGGGTTCGGAGGCTCACCCTGCATGCCCGAGTGCGGCAGCAGATCTTCTTCGAGCCCGATGAGGAACACGTGCTTCCACTCGAGGCCCTTCGCCGAGTGCAGCGTCATCAGCGTCACGCTGCCCTTGCGGTCGGGCTCTTCTTCTTCTTCGCGCGTGTCGAGCGACAGCCGGTGCAGGTAGTTCATCAGGCGCGCGCGGGCGCCCTCTTTCGTCTCGAACGTCTCGAGCGAACGAATCAGCTCTTCGACCGCCTGCACCTTGCGCGCAGCCGCGGTCGGCGAGTTCGTGCTCGCGCGCGCGGCGGCGGCGAAGTCGATCTCTTCGAGCAGCTTGCGCGTCGTGTGGCCGAGGTGACCCTTGGCGAACTCGGCGCGGTAGCGCTCCATCAGGTCGCAGAACTCGCCCACCTTCTCGGCGGCGCCACGCGGCAGGTCGGGCACGTCGGCGGCGGCCTTGAGCACGTCCCACAGGGGCTTGTCGTTCTCTTGCGCGAACGTCGACAGGCGCTCGAGCGTGACGTCGCCGATGCCGCGGGCCGGCACGTTCACGATGCGCAAGAGCGACATCTGGTCGAGCGGGTTCGCGATCGCCTTGAAGTAGGCGATGACGTCTTTGACCTCGCGCTTGTCGAAGAACTCCTGACCGCCGATGACCTCGTAGAAGACGCCCTGCTCGCGCAGCGCCTCTTCGATGGGCCGGGCCTGGCCGTTCGTGCGGTAGAGAATCGCGATGTCGTCGGCCGACAGGCCGTTGCCCATCGCCTTGCGCACGTTGAAGGCGACCCAGCGCGCCTCTTCGTTTTCGTCGGGGCACGCGACCGACTGAATGACGGCGCCGCCGAGCTGGTCCGTCCACATCTTCTTGTCTTTGCGCTCGGGGTTCTTCGCGATGACCGCGTTGGCGGCGTCGAGAATCACCGACGAGCTGCGGTAGTTCTGCTCGAGCCTCACCTCTTTGCCGCCGGGGAAGTGCTTCTCGAAGTCCAAGATGTTCTTCACCTCGGCGCCGCGCCAGCTGTAGATGCACTGGTCGTCGTCGCCGACCACGCAGACGTTCTTCTTGTCGCCGGCGAGGTGCACGAGCAGCTCGAGCTGGGCGGTGTTCGTGTCTTGATACTCGTCGACCATCAGGTACTGAAAGCGGTCGGTGTATTCCTTCTTCACGTCGGGGCGCTTCTCGAAGAGCCGCGCGGGCAACAGCAGCAGGTCGTCGAAGTCGACCGCTCCTTGAGCCTTCAGCGCGAGCTGGTAGAGCGGGTAGACGAGGTGCGCGACGAGATCGTAGTCGTCGCCCTGCCCTTCGGGCTTCGGCTGCGGCTCGGTGCGCGAGTTCTTGGCGCGCGAGATGATCGAGAGCACCTTGCGCGAGTCGAACTCGCGGTCGTCGACGTTTCGCTCGCGCATGGCGCGCTTGATGATCGAGATCTGGTCGCCCATGTCGGCGATGGCGAACTTCTTGGGGAAGCCGAGCTTCGTGGCGTGCTCGCGCATGACGTCGGCGCCGAACGCGTGAAACGTCTGCAGCGAGACCTTCTTCGCCTGCGGCCCGGCGAGCTGCACGGCGCGCTCGCGCATCTCGCTCGCCGCCTTGTTCGTGAACGTGACGGCGAGAATCGAGCGGGCCGGCACCTTCTTCTTCTGCATCAGCCAGGCGAGCCGATGAATGATGACGCGCGTCTTGCCCGAGCCGGCCCCGGCCAGCACGAGCAGAGGCCCTTCGGTGGTCATCACGGCCTCGCGCTGGGGAGCGTTGAGCCCCGAAAGATCCATGCGGCCTTGTA
The DNA here is from genome assembly GCA_016793725.1 of Myxococcaceae bacterium. Taxonomy (GTDB): domain Bacteria; phylum Myxococcota; class Myxococcia; order Myxococcales; family Myxococcaceae; genus Xiheicaenimonas; species Xiheicaenimonas phototrophica. The sequence goes on from JAEUJP010000699.1 coordinate 11,057, forward strand.
GATCAGTTGGGCTAAAAAGAGACCGTGGCCAAGGACAAGAAGCACGCGCCCGATCCTGCCGCGGCTCGCGAGCTCGTGCTCAAGCTCGATCGGCGCGGCTTCCTCGACGAGCTCGCCCGACTCACCCAGGGCTTCTCGACCGACCCCGGCAACCCCGGCAGCTACAACTGCACCGACTGCTCGCGCTGCGCGAACTGCATGTTCTGCAAGGGCTGCGACGCCTGCTACCAGTGCACCCACTGCACCGGCTGTGTGCAGTGCAACAGCTGCTCACACTGCGTCGACTCGAAGTCGCTGCACTCGTGCGCGTACTGCGTGCAGAGCGAAAACTGTACGAACTCGGCGTACCTCGTGCTGTCGAAGAACCTGTCTGACTGCACCTACTGCTTCGGCTGCGTCGGCCTGTCGAAGAAAGACTTCCACATCTTGAACGTGGGCTTCTCGCGGCAAGAGTACTTCGAGCTGACCAAGCGGCTGCGCAAAGAGCTCAACGTCAAGTGACGCCTCACAGCAGCCGCAACAGGTAACACTTCAGGTACTCGGTCTCGTGCAGGCCGAACAGCGTCGGGTGATCGAGCCCCGCGCCGCGCCGCTCGAGCACCTGCACCTGCCGCTTCGCGTCGGCAGCCGCCTCACGCAACATCTCTTCGAACCCCTCGCGGTTCAGCTTGCCGCTGCACGAGCACGAGACCAGCAACCCCTCGGGCTTCAGGCACCGCATCGCCCGCAGGTTGAGCTCGTGGTACGCGCGCAGCGCGTTGCCCTGCCCGCTCTTGCGCTTCATGAGCCCCGGCGGGTCGATCACGATCGTGTCGAACTTGCGCTCCTCGTGATCGAACGACTTCAGCGCGTCGAACGCGTTCGTGTTGTGCACCGTCACGTTCGAGGCCCCGTTCGCCGTCGCGTTCGCCGCGCACCGGGCCGCCGCCGCCTCGTCTTGCTCGATCGCCACCACCGACGAGCACGTGCGCGCCAGCGCCAGCGCAAACCCGCCGTGGTACGTGAACGCGTCGAGCGCCTCGCCCCCGCCGAGCTCGGCCGCCCTCAGGTGGTTGTCGACCTGGTCGAGAAACGAGCCCGTCTTGAAGTCGGCCATCAGGTCGGCCCTGAAGACCGTCGCCCCCTCGTGCCACTGCGCCTCGGTCGACCCGCTGCCCACCAGCACCCGCTTCTCGCGCGGCAGCTTCTCGAAGTCGCGGCCCGAGCCGTCGTCGCGCGCCACCACCAGCTTCACGCCGGTCAGCTCGCACAAGAGCCTCGCGATGTGCTCGCGCCGAACGTTCATGCCCTCGCTCAACGTCTGCATCACCAGCGCCGGCCCGTAGCGATCGACGAACAGGCCCGGCAGCAGGTCGGCCTCGCCGTGCACCATGCGGTACGCGTCGCGGCCGGCGTACGCGGTGCGGCGGCGCAGCGCCTCACCGAGGCGGTGCTCGAGCACGTCGTCGTCGAACTTGACCGCCCCGCGCGTCACGAGCCTCAGCGCGATCGGCGACTCGCTCGCCCACAGCGCCTGGCCGATCGGGTTCTTCTGCCCGTCGACGACGTCGACCACCGCGCCCGGCTTCGCCCCCGTGCCCGACTCGACGTCTTGCCGGTAGACCCACGGGTAGCCGCGCCGCAGCGCCTTCGCGGCCTTGACCGAGACGACGACCGACCCTTCTTTGCGTGTGCTCACGGGCCGCAGCGTGGCCAAAGCCGCGTCGCTTTACGAAGTAAAAACGAACGCGCTCACTCGAGCCCGCGCGCCGCCAGCTCGAAGTCGTCTTCGCCGCGCAGGTGCCCGACCTCGTGCAGCAGCGTCACGCGAATCTGCTCGATGAGCTCGTCTCTCGTCTTCACCGCGCGCGCGAGGTTCTTGCGGTACAGCACGACCGAGCGGCACGGAGCGTCGGCAGCTGCCCCGGGCTCGGGCGTGCACTGCTCGTCGAGCGGCGGCCCGCGAAAGAGCCCCAGAATGGTCGGCGACAGCGGCGGCTCGACGGCCTTCAGGTCGTCGGTGTTCGGCAGATCTTCGGTGCCGATCGGCACGCCGCGAATGTCGCGCTTCATGTCGTCGGGCAGCTGCGCCACGGCCTTCTTCACCTCGTCGCGGAACTCAGGCTCGGTCAGCAGCACCGGCTCGGGGAAGTCGTCTTTCGACTTCTCGCGCGCCGTCGTGAAGTGTTTGTCGGCCTCTTTCAGCTTGTTCTCGCGCTCGAGCAACAGGCCCAGGTGGTGGTGCGCGTGCGCGCCCCGCTCGGGGTCCAAGAGCAGCGCCGTGAACGCCGCCTTTGCCTCGTTGAAGCGGCACAGCTCGAACAGCGCCAGCGCGCGCTCGTAGGCGGCGTCGGGGTCGACGTGGCCCTTCACGTGCTCGAGCACCCAGTCGGCGCGCTCGAGCGCATCGGAGGGCTGCCCGAGATCGTTGAACGCCATCGCCGAGATGCGGCCGAGCTGCACCGCCGACTCGTCGTCTTTCTGCCCGATCGCCACGTCGAGCCCGCGCTCGGCGTACAGCGAGCCGAGCTCGTCGTTCTCGCGCGTCGAGGCCAGGGTCACCGCGTAGAAGTGCGCCGCCCCCATCAGCGCGTCGAGCGAGTCGGGGTCGACCGCGAGCGCGCGCGCGTACGCCATCTTCGCCTCTTCGTCGCGGCCGAGCGCCGCGAGCGCGTTCGCGCGTTCGGTGTGCGCGACCACGTCGTTGGGGAACAGCGCCGACGCCTGCGCAGCGCACGAGAGCGCCTTCTCGTACTCGTTGCGATCGAAGAAGTCGCGCGCGGCCTCGAGCGGCAGCTTGCCGTCGGCCTCACACACCGCGAGCGGCGCCACGTGCGGCGTCGCGACCGTCGGCTCTTTCGGAGGCGCCTGCACCTTCACGTCGCTCGACGGCGGCGTCACACGCGCTTCGGCGTTCGCGACGGCGGGGCAGTCACAAGAAGCTGAGGCGGGGGTCTTCGAGTCTTCCTTCGCGCAAGCGCAGAAGGCGGCCAGGAACAGTGCACGAAACGGCATTGGCGCGAGAGGCTACACCGCGTCAGAGGTGGGCGGGAATACCGTCAGGGTGAGGCGAATTTGTAGTCCCCGAGGCTCACCGAACTCGACACGCCAGACGCCAGAGAAGTCGTGATGCGGGGTTGCAGGAGTGGCTCCTGTGCCGGGCCAGTTCCCCGGAGACGCTGGTTCGAGTCCAGCCCCCGCTACTGAGTGGTTGCCGCTCGGGTCCCTCACCTCCGTTCGCAAGGTCGCTGTTCCCACACCCTTTCGAAACGGAGCACCCACACATGTTGGAGAACGACCTGCGTGCCTTGAAGGCGCGCATGCGAAGCACACCCCTGCCCTGGCCCGAGCCCTGGCACCACCAGCACTCGGCGCTGAAGGCGCAGGCCACTCTCATCTACTGCGCGAGAGCGCACGCGCGCGGAAAGCTGCACCTGTCGAAGTGCACCCGCGCGCACGCTCGGCTCGGCCTGCCGCCGATGCCCGTCTTCACGCTCGACGATCAGGCGAAGCTGCTGGAGCGTGCCCGATGAGCTGGGTACGAGAGGCCCTGAACGCGCTCGAGCTCGGGCGCGACGTCGAGGTGCGCCCCCGCGGCCATTCGATGCGCGGGCGCATCGCAGACAACGAGCTCGTGCGGCTCACACCCTTCAAGGGCCCCGTGCGACCCGGCGACGTGGTGCTCGTGCGGTGGAAGGGGAGCGCGCTCCTGCACCTCGTGCTCGAGGTCGAAGACGATCGGCTGCTCATCGGCAACAACCGCGGTGGGGTAAACGGCTGGGCGCCGATCTCTGACGTGGTCGGCCGCCCCGCCATGAGCTCCCCGCCCCACCTCGTCGACATCGGAGTGAACCTCGCCCACCGCTCCTTCGAGCCCGACCTCGACTCAGTTCTGGCGCGCGCCCGCGACGCCAACGTGATGATGGTCATCACCGGCACCGACGTGCCGGGCTCGCGCAAGGCGGCGTGGCTGGCTCAGCAGCACGGGCTCTACGCCACCGCCGGCATTCACCCGCACCACGCGAAAGACTACGCGCCGAGGCACCTCGCCGAGCTGAAGGCGCTGAAGCCCGTGGCCATCGGCGAGTGTGGCCTCGACTTCAACCGCAACTTCTCGCCGCGCGACGCGCAGCTCACCTGCTTCGAGGCGCAGCTGGGCCTCGCCGCCGAGACCGGGCTGCCGCTCTTTCTGCACGAGCGCGACGCCTTCGACGACATGAAGCGGTTGCTCGAGGAGCACCGCCCTGAGCGCGCCGTCGTGCACTGCTTCACCGGCGGCGCGGCCCAGCTCGACGCCTACCTCGAGCTGGGTGTGCACATCGGCATCACCGGGTGGATCTGCGACGCGCGCCGCGGCAGCCACCTGCTCGAGCTCGTGCCCCACATTCCCCCGGGCCGGCTCATGCTCGAGACCGACGCGCCGTTTCTCTCACCGCCCGGCGTGCCGCGCCGAAACGAGCCTGCCTTCTTGCCGAAGGTGCTCGAGGCCGTCGCGCGCGCGCGCGGTGAGCCGCCCGAGGCAACGGCGCGGCACACGACCGAGACGGCGACGGCCTTCTTCCGGCTCGCGAAGCCCTGATCGCACTCCCGCTCGACGGGCCACTCGAGCGCGTCGTCGGGGTCGTTCAGCGCCGCCGCCAGCACCTTCGCGAACCGGTTGCCCGGCTCGGGCTCGAGCTTCGCGCCCCTCTTCCACTTCACGAACGCCTCGAGCGCCGACACCCCCTTCGGGCAGTCGGCGTCGAGCCCGGTCAGCGTCGGCAGCTGCTGCTCGATGCCGTAACACCTGCTCGCCCTTCGTGAAGAAGCCGGGCGCCTTCACGCGGCCCTTCTTGACCGCCAGCGCGAGGCACTCGTCGGTCGAGCCCGCCACGAACTTGAGCGGCGGCGGCTTCGCCGGATTCGTGCCGAGCAGCGCTCGCAAGGGCCGCGCGCGCGTGCCGGCCACCGTCAGCGGGTCGGGCGCCCGCATCGCGTCGCGAATTCCAGAATCAGGTCGGCCTCGATCGCCTTCTCGCCCAGCGACAGCCGACCTTGCAACGCCATGTAGGCAAAGGTAGACGACCGGTTCTCATGCGTTCCCTCGTCATTGCCTCCGTGCTCGCCGTCGCTGCCTCCTCTTGTGCCCCCGACACCGACGCGTTCGTCGAGGCGGGTGAGGCCGACGCGCTCGACACCGAGCAGGGCCGCATCGCGAGCGACCGGGCCGACCGCGCGTGCCAGGTGGTGTTGCGCAAGGCCGAGCGGCTGAAGGGCCCGACGGGCGGCTTCGAGACGACGTGCAACGCGGGCGGCGTGTGCTGGTTCGTGTGGCAGGCGACCATCGACGTGGCGGCGAGCGCGGTGCACACGGGCACGGGCACGACGGCGTGGGTGCAGTGGAAGTCGACCGACGCCACGACCTGGTCGCGCAAGCAGGCCGCGAAGGTGAGCGGCGGGCCGGCCGGCTTTCAGCGGTACCAGGTGCGCATCGACAGCAAGACGGTCGGCCCCGGCATGAGCGCGACGTCGCTGCAGCGCGCGAAGCTCGAGCTGCTCCCCTACTTCCGCCTGGCCGACGGCTCGCGCCTGTTCGATCACAACCGCGTCACGGGCGACCTCGACACGTACGCGCTGGTCGCGAACAACCAGTGGGCTGTTCTCGAAGACCCGAACGTGTGCCGCCCGGCGGGCTCGTCGCGCGCCGTCATCGAGTTCAAGAGCGACTGGTCTGAAGAGCAGCACGGCCCGCTGCTCGCCGGCGGCCTCGGCGTCATCGAGTACGACGCCTCGCGCCTCACCACCTGCCGCGGCTCGAGCGGCGGCCGCGCCACGTGGGACATCACGGCCCGCGTGCGCTTTCAGCCCAGCGGCCAGCTCGTCGAGCAGAGCGTGCGCACGTTCGACTCGTTGCCCAGCGGGTTCCCCGATCTGAGCCAGGTGCGCAAGCTGCCCTTCACCTTCACCGTGCCGCTCGGCACGCAGTGGGTCGAGGCGTGGTTCGTCAACACGGGGCTCTCGTGCCAGCCCGCGTACGACTCGAACCAGAGCCAGAACTACCGCTTCGACGTCGAGCCGGTCACGCCGGCGCCGGTCGGCTGGTTCGGCAACGAGGGCTCGAGCACCTCGCGCTCGTGCACTGCGGTCGCCGGCATTCCCGAGCCGATTCTGCTCGACGGCTACATTCGTGAGCGCGCCTGCAGCTTCGTCGAGCTCGACGTCTGGGCCCGAGGCACGACCGACACGGCGAAGGCCAGCACCCTCGCCGCCCGCGTCGAAGCGACCCTCGACGGCGCCGCGCTGCCCGCGCAGTGGCTCTCGTTCAAGGGCCGGGTCGGCAACGACGCCCGCTTCCGCTACGAGCTGCCGCGCGACACGCTCTGGTACGGCGCGAAGTGGTCGACCTTGAGCTACACGCTCTCGTTCTCGACCGACGGTGTCACGTTCGTGCGCGACGTCACCCGCACGGTTCGCCGTGACCCGACGTGGTGCAACCCGTCGTGGGGCTCCTGCAGCTGACGAGACGATGACGCGCGCCCTGCTCACGGCCGCGGTGCTCGCGTTCGTCTTCGGCGGCTGCACGTGCGTCGATGGCATCTGCATGAGCCTCGGCACGACGCCGCAGGCGCAGTTCTTCGGGCTCGCCGGGCACCCCGTGACGGTGCCGCTGGTGAGCCCGCTCGAGTGTGGCTCGCGCACGCCGACCCGCGTCGACGTGTCGGTGTTCGACCCGGTCATCGCTCGTGTCGAGTCGACCGTCAGTGCGCCGACGGTCAGCTCCGACGGCTTTCGCGCCGAGCTCGAGTTCACGCCCCAGGTGGCGGGCACCCACCACGTGGTCGCGCGGTTCGAGCCCGAGCTCGGCCAGGTCGAGGTCGACGTGATCGTGGCGGCCGATCGCACCGATGCGGGCAGCATCGTCTCGAGCTGCGAGCGCGGCGACTTCACGCCGGGCGGCCTCGCGCTGTGCTGGCGCACCGGGGGCGTCGACGTGCTGGGCACGACGCAGGCGTTCGAGAAGCCCCACGTCGCCCGCTTCGGCAGCACGCTGTGGGTCAGCGATGGCACGACGCTCGAGCGGTGGCGCGAAGACGGCGGCGCCTTCGAGCGGGTCGAGACGTCGACGGCCCCGCCCCACACCTCGATCGTACCGGGCGCCGACGATGCGCTGCTGGTCGCGAGCGGCGCAGACGTCTTGTGGTGGGCCGACGGCGGGTGGCAACACACGGGGCTGAAGGCTCCGGCGGGCAACGCGATCTACCGGCGCGGCAATCGCATCGTGACCGTGCGAGGCGGCACGAGCAGCACGGTAAATGACGGCACGGGCTGGTGCGTCATCGAGCTCGGCGACCGCGACGGCGGCCGCTGCACCCCGGCGATCGGTGCCTTCGTCGTCGGCGCGAGCCCCGATGGCATCGCCGCGAAGATCGAGACCGGCTCGATCATCGACGCCGCGCTCTTCGACGACCGCAGCAGCACGAGCCTGCGCCTGCCCCCGGGCTTCGTCGTCGAGGCGCGCAACCCCCGCACGTGGGACAACGTGGCCCTCATCGCGCCGAACGGCGCGGGGCCCACCGACGCCGGGCCGTTCGTCGTCAAGGCGACCCCTGAGGGGCTCATTCTCGAGTTCTACGACCGTGGCCCGCTGACCGTGACCAGCACCTGCGTCACCACGGGTACCCGGCTGATTCGCCGCTGAAGCTTCTGGTCGCTGCGCTCCCGTTTCCGCGCCAGAGGCGCGGGGCTTCAGCTCCAGCTGATGTCGAACGAGGCCGCGTGCCCGTCGTAGGTCAGCACCTTCACCTGCAGCCCGGCCGCCCCCGCATGTGAGAGCGCCGAGAACAGCACCGCGCGCAGGTAGTTCGCGTTGCCGTTGCATTCGTTCGTCCACACCTCGTAGCGGTTGCCGCCGAGCGGCTTCACCTCGGCCGTCGAGTACGTGTTCGCGTTCTGCAGGCTCGAGGTCGCCCGCTTGAGCACCCGGTGCGGCCCGAGCAGCTTCATCATCGCGAACAGCGCCTTGCCCATGATGGTGGTCTCGTAGCCCTGCACGATCAGCTCGCCGAGCCGGTAGTAGCCCTCGTCGGCAGAGAGGTTGGGCCACAGGTCGCGCACGGTCGCGGCGAGCATCTTGACCCACACCTCTTGCTGAACGTCGACCGCCTTCGAGTCGAGGTCGAGACCCAGTGACTTGAGCTCGGCCTTCAGCGAGGCAGAGACGCGCCCGCGAAGCGCCTTCCAGTACAGGCCTTCGACGGTGTGCGCGTGTACGAGCCTCAGGCCGTCTTCTTTTCCTTCTCGAAGACCAGCTGCGGCTGCTCGCGCTTCATCACGACGGCGTCGCTGATGCGGCACTCTTTGATGCCGTCGCGGTAGGGCACGTCGTACATGATGTCGAGCATCGCGTCTTCCATGATGGCGCGGAGGCCGCGCGCACCCGAGTGACGGCGCATCGCCTCTTTCGCGATCGCACGCAGCGCCTCTTTCGAGAAGGTGAGCTTCACTTTTTCCATCTCGAACATCTTCTGGTACTGCTTCACCAGCGCGTTCTTCGGCGTGGTGAGAATCGTGACGAGATCGTCTTCGTTGAGATCGTTCAGTGTCGCGATCACCGGCAGGCGGCCGATGAACTCGGGGATCATGCCGAACTTCATCAGATCTTCGGGCTCGATGAGGCGGAGCAGCTGACCCACCGACCGCTCGTCGCGGTGCGCGAGCCTGGCGCCGAAGCCCAGGCCCTTCTCGCCGACCCGGCGCTTGATGACGCCGTCGATGCCGTGAAACGCCCCGCCGCAGATGAACAGAATGTTCGACGTGTCGACCTGAATGTACTCTTGCTGGTTGTACTTCTTGCCGCCGCGCGGGGTGACGTTCGCGCGCGTGCCCTCGACGATCTTGAGCAGGGCCTGCTGCACGCCCTCGCCGCCGACGTCGCGGGTGGCCGACGGGGTGTCGCCCTTGCGCGCGATCTTGTCGATCTCGTCGATGTACACGATGCCGCGCGACGCCTTCTCGACGTCGTAGTCGGCGTTGTGCAGCAGGTTCTGAATGATGTTCTCGACGTCTTCACCGACGTAGCCGGCCTCGGTCAGCGACGTGGCGTCGGCGATCGTGAACGGCACGTTCAAGAAGCGCGCGAGCGACTGCGCGAGCAGCGTCTTGCCCGAGCCCGTGGGGCCGATGAGCAAGATGTTCGACTTCGAGATCTCGACGTCTTCGGGGCCCTGCGACTTCATGCCGGGGCGCGGCCGCGACGCGGGCTTCTTCTGGTAGATGCGCTTGTAGTGATTGTAGACGGCGACCGCGAGGACCTTCTTCGCGAAGTCTTGCCCGATCACGTAGTCGTCGAGGAAGGTCTTGATCTCGAGCGGAGTCGGCAGCGAGACCTGCGGCTTGCCTTCTTCCTTCTCGTTCTCTTCCGCGATGATGTCGTTGCACAGCTTGATGCACTCGTCGCAGATGTAGACCGTAGGCCCGGCGATGAGCTTGCGCACTTCGCGCTGCGACTTCCCGCAGAAACTGCAGGACAGATTGACGTGGTGGTCGCCCTTCTTCATCTCGTCCTTCAGCCTAACCTCAAGTGAAGCGCCGTGAAAAACTCTCTATAGCGCGCTGTTCTCGCCTCTGCCGCGAGATGTAGTCAAGCCTCGGCGTCGGGCCTCACCAGCTCGGCAACATCGTCGGCCAGCGCCTGCGCCCGCTCGGCCACCGCGCGGGGCACCTTCTTGAACGCGTTCAGCTCTTCCGCCAGCTTCTTCGCCAGCCCCGCCAGGCGCTTGAGCTGCGCCTGATCGCTCGGCGGCTCGGGCTCGGGCCTCGGGAACCGGTCGACCAGCTCTCGCTTCAGCTCGCTCACCGAACCTTCGGGGTTCCAGATCGAGTCGCGAATGTTTCGATACTCTTGCGTCGACAGCTGGCCGCGCTCTTCGGCGCCGGCGAGCACCTCGATGACCTCGAACGGCGGTGCCACCTCGGCGATGTCGTCTTGCGCCATCGCCTTGGGCTCGTGCTTGTCGAGAAAGCTGTAGCTCTTCGTCAGCTTGTCGACGGTCGCCTTCTTCAGCCGCAGCTCGCGAAAGCAGTAGCTGTCGAACGAGTCGTGGCCCCACTCTTTCCACGCGTCTTTGTGCCGCACCTCGACCAGCAGCTTGCCCATCTCGACCCACGACGACTTGAACCGCTTCGCCGCCAGCAACACGGTCTGCCTCAGTTCACTCACGACCGCTCGCCTACCCTTTTTTCGGGCCGATGTTGAAAGAAAGCCCCACCGAGGCGTTCTGCGCCTCTTTGAAGGGCCACTTCTTCAGCTCGTTCATCAGGCACTCCGACAGCGCCGAGTCGTTCTTCAGGTCGGGGTTGTCGACCCAGATCTTGCTGACCTTGCCCGACGCCACCGTGAACTCGATCGGCACCTTGATGCTCACGCCCGGCTTCGCCGCCTTCGCGAGGCAGGGGAACAGGCCGCGCTGGTGCTTCTTCACGACGTCGTTGATGCCCTCCTGGTCGACCTGGCCCATCTGCATGCCGTCGGGGTCTTCTTCACCCGGCTTCGGCTTCGGGTTGTTCGTGTGGGGCTTCGGCTTCGGCGACGGGTCGTTCTGCGCGATCGGCCGCTTCGGCTGACCCGGCGTGTTGCCCGGGTAGTCGAACACCTCTTCGCTGCCGCCCGAGCGCGCGCGCGTGACGGTCGGCGGGTCGACGGTGATGAGGTCGGCGTAGAGATCTTCGCTGCCCTTGCCGGGCGTGTGCACCGCCAGGTACTGGCCCGCTGCGATGACGCCGCCCGCGATCACCGCGATCACGACGCCGGCGATGACGAGGGTGACGTTGCGCTTCTTGGCCCGATCGCGCGACTGCGAGTCGGCCATCTTGTCGACCTTGCGCTTGACGTCGGCCTTGGCGAGGTGAACCCGAAAGGCCTCGATCTCGATGAGGCGGCGAAACTGGCCGCTGCCCATCACCTGAACCTCGCTCTTGCCGTCGAGCTCGTGCGAGTAGATCTTCTCGATGATCTGGGCCGCCGGCACGGGCCCGAGAATCAGGTCTGCACTCCGGTACAGCCACTGATCTGCCATGAAAGAGCAGCCCTCCAGGCTCGTTGCGCTCTGGTGTTGGTACCACGGAGGGGCTTTCCGCGGCTACCAGTCACAGCCGCAGGGCCCCACCGTTCAAGACACCCTCATCGCGGGGCTGAGGGCGGCCGGCCTGTCGCGCAACCCGGTGCCGTCGGGCCGCACCGACCTCGGCGTGCACGCGCGCATGCAGGTGCTCGGCATGCGCGTCGTCGAAGACGTCGCGCCCGAAGACGTCGCGGCGCGGCTCAACGCCGTGCTGCCGAAAGACGTCGGCATCGCGTGCTCGCGCGCCGCGCCCCGCAAGTTCCACCCGCAGTGGAAGGCGACGGCCAAAGAGTACCGGTACCGGCTGCTGCTCGAAGACGACGCGGCATGGGCGCCGTTCGCGTGGCGCACCGGGGTCGACCCCGAGCGCGTTCGCGAGGTGCTCTCGCTCGCCGTCGGCACACGTGACTTCTTCGCGTTTCACGACAAGTCGAGCACGCAGATGCCGCGCACCGTGCGTGAGGTCTCGCTCTCGCGCGAAGGCCCGATCGCCGACCTGCACATCGTCGGCGACGGCTTCGCGCGGTACATGGTGCGGTACCTGGTCGGAGGTGCGGTGGCCGTCGCGCGCGGGGAGCTCTCGGTCGAGCTCTACCGGCGCGCGCTCGAAGACGCCGCCCCCTTCGACGGCGTGAAGGCCCCGGCCCAGGGCCTCATCTTGTGGGAGGTGCGGTACCCCGACGCCATGAACCCCTTTCGGGGCGTCACGCCCGAGCTACCGCCCGGCCCACCGTTCTACGCGTCGGTCATCTGATCGTCGTACTTCTCGAGCAGATCCGAGATGGCCTCGCGCAGGTACTCGCTCTGGCGAATGCGCGTCGCCTTCGACAGCTCCTTCAGCGACTCGAGGCGATCCCGGTTCAGGCGAAACACGACGGAGGTGAGACGGGCGTTGTCGTTCATGTGCGACATGGTCGCACACGTCCACACAGGATCAATTTTTCGGCGAGAGAAACAGCGCTACTCCAGCAGAAAGCTCCGCAGCTGCACGCCCAGCATGAGCTCAGCCCGCCAGTACAGCGCGGGGCTGCCGAAGCCGATGAAGGTGCCCAAGCTCGCGAAGACGCCGGCCAGCGAGTTGAGCTCGTACTGCAGGCCGACGCCGAAGCGCGGGCCCGCCGTGAAGCCGGGGGGAAAATTGATGGCCGCGCCGAGGTCGACGAACGTCTTCCACTGGTCGCCGAAGTAGCCGCGAAACAGGCCGGCGACGTGGCCGTTCACGCCGACGCCGTAGAGGCGCTCCTGTGTGGTGGTGTCGAGCACCTCGGTGCGCGTCATGCTCATGCATGCGAGAACGATGACCTCGTTCGACCGCCACCCGACGTTGAAGCTCGCGCCGACCGAGAGCCCACCGCGCCAGTAGCCCTCGTTCTGCACGCTCGCGTCGGTGCGCATGCCGCTCAGGCCGATGATGAGGCCGATCGCGCCCCGGTGATCGAGGCGCTCTTCGGGCTGCGCGGCCGGCTCAGGAGCCGGCGCCTCAGCAGCGAGCAGCAGCGCGAGCGCGACGGGCAGCAAGATCACCGCCCGTCAGTACCCGAAAGCCGGGCGCCGCTTCAGTGATTTTTGAATCTGCGCGAGAGCACCGCGGCGAACGCGAGCAAGAGCGGCAGACCTGCCGCCGTGCTGCACCCGCTGCCCTGCTCGGCCGGCGCCGCCAGCACGTCGGGCTCATCGGCGCGTGGCCGCTCGCTCAGCGTCGGCACCCGCCAGGCGCGCTCGCCCACGTTGCCCTGCTGGTCGCGCACGCGCGCGGTCACCCCACCCTGCACCTCGATCGCCGAGAGCTGAATCTCACGCGCGGCGCCGTAGCTCGACCACGCGCCCTCACCGACGCGGTAGCTGTACTCGAGCTTGTCGGCGGGGGTGATGACGTCGTGCGCCTTCAGCACCAGGCGATCGGCGCGGCGGTCGAGCGTGAACGAGAGCTCGGGGGCCTCCCAGTCGACCATGAACGGCACGACCATGGGCACGCCGACGCCGTGGGGCGCCTCGGCCACGCGGCCCTGCACCTCGATCTTGTGCAGCCCCTGCAAGAGGAAGCTCGGGTGCGAGACCCACAGCTCGCCGGCGGAGTTGGCGGGCTTGAACTCGCTCCACAGGCCGTTGTCGATGCGCACCTGGTACTCGGGGGTGCCCGGCACGCCGAGCGCGCTCACGGCGATGACCGCCGTCGGCCACACGAGCGGCTGCCCTTTGAGGCGCATCTCTTCGGCGGTGGGCATGAGGCTGTTCTTCAGCTCGGCGGTGACGCGCGGGGCGAGCGTCGCGCAGGCCATGCCGGTCGGCATCATGGTGGCGTACAGCGCGAGGTGCTCGAACGCGCCGCTCGTGCCGATCTGGTTGATGCCCTTCGCCGCGTTGACGCGCAGCTTGAACGGCCCGAGGTCGGGCAGGTCGATGGGCGCCAGCGCCGACGCCAGGGCCGGCTCTGCGAGGCCGATGACCGCGGGGATCAGGTCTGCCAGCACCTTCGGGTCTTCCGCCAGAATTTCGCTGTTCGACGTCTCGACGCAGTCGGCGGGCGACGTGCACGCCGTGCCGTCGGGCTTCGTGATGACGTTCTTCAGCTCGCCGATCGCCGGCGTCACCTTCGTGCAGCCGCTGAACGTCATCGACAGCGGCAGGTTGATGCCGAGCTTCAGCGTGAACAGCCGCGCGTAGCGGTCATCGATGCTCGCGTAGAAGTCGATGCTCACGTTCTTCATCGTGAGCGTGATGAGCGGGCTCGTGCCGCCGGCGCCGACCTTCGCCTCGGGCGGCGACCCCGGCCGCAAGACCACCAGCATCGGCGCGTCTTTGCCGTCGCGCGTCGTCAGCTTGCCGAGCGACGGCAAGAACGTCTTGAACAGGCCGGTGTTGAGCAGGCCGACGGTCGCGCTCGAGAGGTTCAGGCACAGCACGCCCCCCTGGTGCGCCTGGTGAAACGCCTGGTTGATGAAGGGCGAGCTCACGCCGAGCGCCATGTGGTACGCCGGGTTCGTCGGCGACACGGGCGGCGCCTCGGCGCGAAAGGCGGGCACCGACATGCTGCCCGCATCGGGCAGCGGCGCCGGCGCGACGCAGGGGGCCACCTCGACCGCAGCGAGACCACCGCGTGTGCCGAGGTTGATGGCGTTCGTGCTGTCGACCGAAAACGACGCGCCGGCGAACAGCGCCATGTCGAGCGCCGCGTTCGCGGGCACCCCGAAGGCGCTCATCGTCGTGCCGAGGCCCACGCGGCCCTCGACCCCGAGGAAGCGCGGCACACACCGGTTCATCGCCGCGTCGTTGCACACGCCGTCGGTGCAGGTCGATTGAACGTTGCCGATGCGCGGGCACGCCGGCAGCCCGGTGCCGCACTGCTGGCACAGCTGCTTCTCGATGGTCGTCTCGATCTGCCCCTGCAGCGCCGGTGAGACCAGCTGGAGGATGAGCTCTTTGAGCGCATCCCAGCTGGCGAGGAAGCAGAGAATGTCGCCGCACAGGTTCTCGCCGTCGATGTCGATGTCGTCGGCGTCGAGGCAGTTCGGCCGCGCCTGAGCGCCCATCGAGCCGCAGACCTGCGTGCCGCGCAGCGGCTTGTCGATGCGCAGGGCGAGGCGCTTGTCCCACCGCTGGTCGATTGAGAACCGAATCGTGGCGCCCACCGTGTTCGTGTTCGGCGACTGGGCGGCGGTGTTGTACCGCAGCGAGCACTTCGCCGCGGCGAGGCCGAGGCACGCGATGTGGTTGTCGTTCTCGGTGTTCACGTAGATGCGACCCGTGTCGATGGTCACCGAGATGCTGCCGCTGATGCCGCCGTTCGCGCCCTGCACCGGCGTCAGGTTGAAGTCGGTGATGGTCACGCGCACCTGCGCGGGCACGTCACCCGTACAGTTGCCGTTCAGCCGGCCGTTCGCGCTTGCGCCGTTCGAGTCACCCTGGTCGGCGTAGACGATGTTGCCGACCACCGAGACGTTCGTCGTGTCGCACGGAATGGGGAGGGTGAGCGTCTCGCCCGGCGCGAACAGGCCCACGAGCTGGCGCCAGTTGGCGTTCACGTAGTTGATGCCCTCGGGCGAGAGCTGCAGGTTGACCGTGTTGTCGGTCTTCGGCCCGGTGTACCCGGCCGTCCCGGGAATCGGAGCGAGCGCCGCGCAGCCGCCCGACGTGCCCCCGCCGGTCGAACAGCCGACCACCCACACTGCGACCACGAAGGTCAGCTTCGCTTGGTGTCTCATCGGTTGTTGCTTCTCCGCAGGGGGGGGTCAGTCGGCCGGTGTAAAGCGCCTGGAGTTTAGGACGGAAGGACGTTCAGCCCAAGCCCCGGCTGGGGAGTTATCGCGTCGTTGAGACGCCCCGTGCGGAAAGGCTCGAGATCGACCGCGACGAACGTGTAACCACACGCTTTGACGGCCTTGTCGACCTCGCTACGGAACACTGCGTCATGGAGCCGCCCGAGCTCGTCGGCCCCGACCTCGAGCCGCGCGACGTCACCGTGGTGCCGCACGCGGAAGATTGACAGCCCCAGGGCGCGCAGCGCCTTCTCGGCCCGGCCCACCTGGTTCAGCCGCTCGACCGTCACCTTCGTGCCGTAGGGCAGCCGCGACGCGAGGCAGGCCATCTGCGGCTTGTTCCACGTCACGAGGCCCAGGCGCTTCGACCACGCGCGAATTTCGTCTTTCGTGAGGCCCGCGGCGGCGAGCGGCGAGCTCACCCGGTTCTCGCGCGCGGCCTGGTGACCCGGCCGGTGGTCTTTTTTGTCGTCGGCGTTGAAGCCGTCGAGCACGACGTCGAGGCCGAGCTTCGCGCGCTGCGCCTCGCAGATCGTGTACAGCTCGGTCTTGCAGAAGTAGCAGCGGTTCGTCGGGTTCGCGGCGTAGCGCGGGTCTTCGAGCTCTTTCGACTCGACCAGCACGTGACGCGCGCCCAGCGACTCGGCGAGCGCTTTGGCCTCGGCCGCCTCGTCGGGCGCGACGCTCGGCGACAGCGCGGTGAGCGCGATGGCCCGCTCGCCCAGCACCTCGAGCGCGACCTTCAGCACGAACGCCGAGTCGACGCCGCCGCTGAACGCGACCAGCGCCGACGGGTGCGCGCGCAGCGAAGCGCGGAGCGCCTCGAGCTTCTGGGCAGACCCTGCGCACAGCACATCGACCTGTGCGTCGGTGAGCACGGCTGGCTCTCTAACGCTACCGGCGCTTCTTGCCCGCGGGCTTCGCGATGCGGGCGGCGCGCGTCGCCGGGCGCGGGCGGGCGCCGCGGGCCGGGGGCGCCTTGCCGGCGCGGCGGCGCGGCATCGGCTCGGCCTTCATGCGCTTGCCGGTGATGGTCTTCAGCTCGTCGACCGTGACGTAGCCGAGGTTCAGGAGCGCCTGAAACACCTTGCGGCCCCCCTCTTCGACCGGCTCGGTGTCGGAGTGCACCGTCACCTCGGGCGCGTTCGGCGGCTCGTAGGGCTCGGTGATGCCGATGAAGTTGGGGATCTCGCCCGACAGCGCCTTCTTGTACTTGCCGGTGCTGTCGCGCTGAATGAGCTTCTCGGTCGGGCAGTCGACGTAGGTCTCGACGTACCGGCCGATGAGGCGGCGGTTCTCTTCGCGAACGCTCTTGTAGGGGCTGACGGCGGCGACCAGCGTGCAGACGTCGTTTCGCGTCAGCACGTCGGCGACGAAGCCGATGCGGCGGCCGATGGTGAGCCGATCTTCTTTCGTGTCGGCCAGCTCTTTCCACATCACCGGCGCCAGCGTCTCTTCATCGAGAATCTCGACGTTTCGGCCGACCTGCCTCAGGCGCGCCGCCACGTACTCGGCCAGCGTCGTCTTGCCGGCACCCAACATGCCCGTCAACCAGACCGTGAAGCCACCAGGGTTTGCCATTTGGCGGCGCGTTATAGTCGAAAAGACTCATCCTCTGCAAATTGGCCTGCGACAAAGGTAAAAACCTTGTACGTCGCGAATCTTCCCTGGTTTACAGCGATAACTGCCCACTTGAGGCCGGGGCGCATCTCGAGGCCATCGGGCGCGGCCATGTCGGAGTCTTCTTTGCTGAAGTACGCGCCCACGTCGCAGTGGCTGTGAAAGATGCAGACGAGCTTCTCGCCCTGCTTTTCGGCGTCTTCGATCGCCCGCTCGAGCTGGAGCTCGTCCATTCGGTACGCCGTGCGGTTCGTGCGGGGAAACTGGTCGGGCAGCCGCGCGTGGTACTTGTCGTAGACGTTTTTCATCGGCAGCGCTCGCAGCCCGTTGGGGCCCTCGAAGACGAGGCCGCAGCCCTCTTCGGGGTAGAGCGGCTCGACGTGCGCCGCGATGGCGCCGATCACGCCTGAGTCGTTCACGGCCATTGAAAGCTCTTTTCCCACCGTTTGGGCTCGAAGTACCGGTCAGCGCGATCGGGGAACACGGTGACGATGGTGCCCTCTCGCTTCGCGGCGACGAGGCGCTTCGCGACGGTGAGCGCGCCGGCCGCCGCGGCGCCCGAGCTGTGGCCGAGCGAGAGGCCCTCGTCTTTGAGCAGGCGCTCGCTCATGTCCCACCCGGCGTCAGTCGAGACGCTCAGCTTCTCGTCGTGCACCTTCTCGTCGTAGATGTGCGGCACGATCGAGGTCGGCAGGTGCTTCAGGCCCTCGAGGCCGTGCATGGGCTCGAGCGGCTCGAGCGCGATGATCTGCACCTTGGGGTTCAGCTCTTTCAGCCGCCGGCCCGTGCCGATGACCGTGCCGGTCGTGCCGATGCCCGCGACGAAGTGGGTGACCTTGCCCGCGGTCTGCGCCCAGATCTCGGGAGCCGTCGTGAGGTAGTGCGCGCGCGGGTTCGACGCGTTCGAGTACTGGTCGAGGTAGTGGTAGCGATCGGGCTCGGCCTCGATGAGCTTGCGCGCGTGGCGAATGGCTCCGTCGCTGCCCTCGAGCGGGTCAGAGAAGATGAGCTGCGCGCCGTACGCCTTCGTGATGCGCTTTCGCGCCGCGCTCACGTTGCTCGGCATCACCAGCGCGACCTTCAGGCCGAGGGCCGCCCCGATCCACGCGAGGGCGATGCCGGTGTTGCCGCTCGTCGAGTCGATGATCGTCTTGCCCTCCGGCACCTTCGCGTCCTTCAGCATCTGCAGCCCCGCGCGGTCTTTCACGCTGCCGCCCGGGTTGTAGAACTCGCACTTCGCGAAGATGCGCACGCCCGGCGTCTCTCTCGCGAAGCTCTTCAGCTCGACGAGCGGCGTGTTGCCGACCAGCTCGGTGATCGCGCCGAAGCTCTTCACGGGTGCCTCGGGCAGCGCCCCGTGAGCACGCGGCGCTGAAACGCGAGCGCCACGAGCGGGTGGTCGCCCAGCTCGGCCTCACACGCTTCGCAGAGCGGCTCACCGCTCGGGTCGAGCTCGGTGCCGCCGGCAGCGAGGTACCGGCCGACGAGCGAGTCGGGGCTCGCGCGGGCCTTAGCGGCGCACAGCGCAGCCTGCCCCTTGCCCCCGACGACGAGAATCTGCCGCGCGTAGCGCGCGATCTGTTCTTCGGTGAGGCTCATCCGCCGGCGATGGCGGGGATGATCGAGAGCGTGTCGGAGTCTGCGACCGGCGTCTCGAGATCTTTCAAGAAGCGAATGTCTTCGTCGTTGTGAAACACGTTCACGTAGCGCTTGAGGCCGCCCTTCTCGTCGAAGAGGCGCGTGCCGATGCCCGGCGCCGAGCCTTCGAGCGCCTTCAGCACTTCGCCGACGGTCTTGCCGGCGGCCTTCACCTCGGCCTGATTCTGAGTGTACGTGCGCAGCGGAGTCGGAATGCGAACGGTAGCCATGGCTCTCGTCATTAGCGCACTTTCAGCAGAAGGCGAGAGCGCTCGCCGTGCGACTCGAGCGACAGCACCTCGTGCCCTTCGTCGCGCGCCGACTGCGGCACGTTCTTGAGCGGCTCGTCGCCCTTGAGCCACACCTCGAGCAGCCGGCCGGCCTCGAGCTTTTCCATCGCCAGCTTCACGCGCACGTAGGTCATCGGGCAGACCTCACGCGTGATGTCGACGCTCGCCGGGCACACCGGGCAGTCGGCCGCGCGCTTCACGGCCACGGTTCGCCACGACAGCTTCTCGCCGTCGAAGACGTGCAGCCCGTCTTCGGGCCTCAGCGCGAGCTCGGCCTGCTTCACGCCGATGACTCCGGCGACGGTGCCGAGCACGCCGGCCTGGGCGCAGGTGGGGCCCTCGACCGACTCGTCGAACAGGCAGCGCAGGCACGGGCCGCCGGGGCGAATCACCATCGCCTGACCGTGCGCCTTCAAGACGCCGCCGTAGACGAGCGGCACGCCCGTCTGCACCGCGACGTCGCTCAGCATCAGCTTGGTCGGGCCGCCGTCGGTGCCGTCGATGACGAGCTCGTGGGCCCTGAAGAGGTCGGCGGCGTTTTCGGCCGTGACCTTGAGCTTCAGCCCCTTCGCGCCAGTGCGCGAGGCCGCGAGCAGGGCCTTGGGCTGCCCGAGGTCGCGGTGGGTGTAGAGCACCTGGCGGTGCAGGTTCGAGAGCTCGACCACGTCGTGGTCGGCGATCGTGAGCGTCGCCCTGCCCTGCAGCGCGAGCGCGGCGGGGCAGCCCAGGCCCCCTGCGCCGACGACAAGCACGTTCACGAGAAGAAGCCCTCGAGCGAGAAGTCGCGCTCGCCCGAGTCGACCGCGAGCGCATAGATGCGAGAGCCTGCGCCCTTCTCGGCCACGAGCCGCTCGGCCGCGCAGACCGAGGCTGCCGAGGCCGTCGAGAGCAAGAGGCCCTCTTCGCGGCCGAGCCTCGCGCGCATCGCCCACGCGTCTTCGTCGCTGACGTCGATCGTGCGCGACACGAGCGTGCGGTCGAGCATGGGCACCTTCGCCCAGCTCGCGTTGCCGGGCTGGCGGTGCGGCTTCCAGATGCCGTGGTCGATGACGGGGCTCTTCGCGGGCTGCACGGCGACCCCTTCGACGCCCGGCCACTGCGCCCGCAGCTCGCTCATGACTCCTGACAGCGTGGCACCCGAGCCGCAGCCCGCGACGAACGCGTCGACCCGACCACCGTCGTCTTTGATGGTCTCGACCAGCTCGCGGCCGACCTCGTGGGCGACGGCGATGCGCACCGACGGGTACGTCTCTGAGAGCAGGTTGCCGTGCGAGCGGGCGGCGGCGCGCGCCCCTTCGGGGCCGTGCTCGAACGGCGTGAGGGTGAGCTTCGCGCCCCACAGCTCGAGCGCCTGCCGCACCTCGATCGAGGCGTCTTCGGCGAGCCACGCCTGCAGCGTGAGGCCGCGCGCGGCGCACTGGGCGGCGACGGCGACGCAGAGGGCTCCGTTGCCGGCCTCGATGACCGAGGCGCCCCTGGGAAACGTGGCCTGCTCGCAGAGCGCGCGCGCCACGCGATCGAAGTAGGTCGCGTTCGGGCTGAAGGTCTCGAGCTTCAAGAAGACGCAGCCCTGCCCCACTCGCTGCAGGCGCGCGACGGGCGTCTTCCCGATCAACATGGGGCGCTCATATCGAACGGTACGACGAATGTCGTATCGGTCATCAGGGGCGAAGCGCCGCCGCGAAGAACCGGCATAGACTGCCTGCCGTGCTCGACCCGACGATGCCCGCCTCGACCGGCGACCCTGTGTCGGACGATCGGCGTGCGCGCGTGAAGGCCGTGCTCGATCGCCGGCACCTCACCCAAGATCTCTCGACCGACCAGGCCAACACCAGCTGGATGCAGGAGCGCTTCGTCGCCCGCGCCCGCGCGCTCTTCTACGCGCGCATGATGTTCTTGACCCTCGGCCTCTTGATTCTCGCGGTGCCGATCTGGAGCAACCAGTTCGCGCTCACCGGGCCCAGCGCGTTCGCCGGCTACTTCGCGATGTTGATGTACAGCATCGCGAACTACCTCGTGCTCGAGAACCCGCGCGCCGGGCGCATCGTCACCTACGTCACGCTCTGCTGCGACCTGATGATCATGGTGTACCTCATCATTCGCGGCGGCGGCCTGCAGAGCCCGCTGCTCGCGACGCAGCTGTTGTTCACCACGCTGTTCGCGATTCTCTTTCCCAAGCCGCTCGCGATTCTGCCGCCGCTGCTCGCGCTGCTCATCACGACGCGCATCGACCAGCTGCTCAACCGTTCGCCCACGGCGCGCGAGGTGCTGACGCTGCTGTGGTACCTCGCGCTCAACTTCATCATCATCTACGTGCTCGTGTACCTGAACGAGCGCGAGGTCGCCGCGCACCGCGAGGTCGTCGAGCTGCAGGGTGACCTCAAAGAGCTCGCGGTCGTCGAAGAGCGCAACCGCCTCGCGCGCGAGATTCACGACGGCCTCGGCGCCTCGCTCTCGTCGCTCATCATTCAGAGCGAGTACATCTTGTCGCTCGCGAAAGACGAGGCGCTTCTGAAAGAGCTGAAGGAGCTCAAGTCGTCGGCCGAAGAGTCGATCGAAGAGCTGAGGCGCAACCTGCGCATGATGCGCGAAGACTTCGATCTGGGCGTCGGGCTCGAAGACTACGTGAAGACCTTTCGCGAACGAACGCAGCTCGACGTGCGATTCGAGCGCGCAGGCCACGTGGGCAAGCTCGACCCCGAGAAGCAGCTCGCGCTGTTCCGCGTGCTGCAGGAGTGCCTCTCGAACGCGGCGAAGCACGCGCAGCCGAAGGCGATCGAGGTCAAGCTGCACTTCGGGCTCAACAGCGTCGATCTGTCGGTGAAAGACGACGGCAAGGGCTTCGAGACCCGCGGCAAGAAGGTGGGCCACTATGGGCTCATCAACATGCACGAGCGGGCGATGAAGGTCGGTGGTCACGTGATCATCGACTCGTCGCCGGGCAAAGGCGCACACATCTCGTTTTCGGTTCCCGTCTGAAGGAGCAACGAACGTGGAAGAACAACCCCAGGTCACCCCGAACCCGCCGCAGCCGCCGATTCGCGTGTACGTCGTCGAAGACCAGACGAAGATCTTGAAGAACCAGCTGAAGCTGCTCGAGTCGAGCCGCGAGGTGACGATCGTCGGCACGGCCCTCTCGGGCGAGACCGCGGTCGAAGAGGTGCCCCGCATCAAGCCCGACGTGCTGCTGCTCGACCTCGGGCTGCCGCGCATGAGCGGCATCGACGTGACGCGGGTGGTGAAGGCGTCGACGCCGTCGGTCGAAATTCTCATCTTCACCATCTTCGACGAGGAAGACAAAGTGCTCGAGGCGGTGAAGGCTGGCGCGTCTGGGTACCTCTTGAAGGGCACCCCCGCCGACCGCATCGTCGAGGCGATCAAAGAGG
>JAEUJP010000729.1 GCA_016793725.1 Myxococcaceae bacterium
GCTACGACGACAAGTATGAACGACGGTCTTCGACGACATCACGTCGGACTCCCTCGCCCTGCTCAGTAAACTTCGAGTGGATCGCTGTCTCACTCACGTTGGCAGAGAGGGTCGCCTCGAACGGGCTGTCGAAGTTCTGAAGAGCGCCCCGGCATCGCGCACTAACGCCACCTGTGCGAAGACGCCGCTCGTGAACCTGCGCGTCGCGTCGGGTCTCTTGCTCGGCGTGCTCGCCATCTCGTGGGCCGCCATCTTCATTCGCCTCGCCAAGGCCCCCGCCCTGACCACCGCCGCCTGGCGCCTCGTGCTCGCCAGCGTGCCCCTGCTCTGCTGGGCGCTCGTGAAGCACCGCCGCGAGCTGGCCGCGCTGGGCGCTCGGGGCTTCGCGCCGCTCGTGCTCAGCGGCGTGGCGCTCGCGGTGCACTTCGGCACGTGGGTGAGCTCGCTCGACTACACCAGCGTCGCGAGCAGCGTGGCGATCGTCACGACGACGCCCATCTGGGTGTCGCTGGTCGAGCGGCCGCCGAAGCGAACCGTCATCGGCATGGTGATCGCGATGGCCGGCACCATCGTCATCGCGGGCACCGACTTCGCGGTCGACCCGCGGGCCCTGCTCGGCGACGCGCTCGCGCTCGTCGGCGCGTGGTGCGCGGCGACCTACCTCGGCATCGGCAAGCAGGTGCGCGCGCGGCTCGGCGTCGGCCCGTACGTCGGCGTCGTCTACCCGGTCGCCGGCGTGTGCCTGGTGCTCGCGGCGCTCGTCGCGGGTGCGCCGCTCGGCGGCTTGAGCAGCGCGCAGTGGGGCTGGCTCGTGCTGCTCGCGTTCGTGCCCCAGCTCATCGGCCACTCGCTGCTCAACTGGTCGCTCGAGCACGTCTCGGCGGCGCTGGTCGCGATCGCCATTCTCGGTGAGCCCATCTTCTCGACGCTGCTCGCGATACCCATCTTGGGCGAGGTGCCCGACGCGAGCCGCGTCGCCGGCGCGGCCGTCGTGCTCGCCGGCGTCGGCATCGCCGCGTGGTCCGAGGCGAACCGCCCGAAAGAGACGTCAGTACCCGCCGCCGCTGCCCACGACGCTCACGGCGTGTGAGAACACCTTGCCGCCGCGGCGCACGTTCACGAACGTCTCGCCTTCTTGCAGGCCGCGCACGACGACCCGGCCTTCGCCGACGATTCGCACCTCGGCGACCTCGTCGTCTTCGACCTGAACCGCCTCGAGGTCGGGCGCCTTGAGCAGCACCTCGCCGCTCAGCGGCACCTCGACGCGCTCGCCGCGCCCCGCCTCTGACCGCTTCGCCTGCAGCGCGAGCCGCTCGCCCTCGACCACCACGTTCAGCGCCACGCGCTTGCCGCCCTGCAGCGTCACGTCGACGACCGCGCGGCCGGGCGCGACCCCTTTGAGCTCGAGCACCTTGCCGTTCACCTTCACCTCGAGCTCACGGCCGGGCCCCGGCAGCTTCGCGATGCCGGGCGTGTCGAACACGCGCGACTCGCCGACGCGCAGGCGCACGGGCTCACCGTCGGCCGGCAGCGCCTCGGCGAGCGGCCCCTCGGCGACGTCACCGGCGAGCACCTTGACCTTGAACGTCACCCACTGGTCGGTCTTGAGCAGCACGAGCACGCGCGCGTTGCCCGGGCGCCGGGCCGCGAGGGTGAGCTGGTCACCCTTGCCGGTGCCCTCGACCACGCTCGCGTCGTCGATCGCGACCTGCGCCACGCCCGGCAGCTTGAACGTTCGCTGCTCGCCCTCACGCAGCGAGAGGTCGCGGTCAAGCGCCCACGCGGTCGAAGAGAGGCAGATGAAAAAGACGACTGAACGCATGAAGACCTCGAGCTTCGATAGACCCCCGAGGCCCTCGAGACGGCTCACTCAGGGGAGCGGCCGCAGACCGCACCCGAAGAGCGGGCCGATGCCGGCGTCGCTGAACAGGTAGGGCCGGCCGACGTCGCAGACGGCCGAGCTCACGCAGATGGTCTCGCTGCCGGGCACCGTCGACGCGCGGCAGAACGAGATCACGCCGGCGTCGGGGTCGTTCGGGCACTGGCCCGTCGAGCCGGCGTTGCAGAGACAGGCCTTGCGACGCGTACCGTCCATTCGCACGGGGATCAGGGCCGTCTCGACGCACCGGCCGGCGTCGGCGCCGCCGAGCTGACAGTCGCTGTCTTCGTTGCAGTAGTTGTCGTTCTGATTCACGAGCCCGGCGGTGACCAGGCCCCTCACCGTCGGAGGCGAGAGCACCGGGTGCCACGCAGCGCTGAAGACCGCGGGGCACGCGTTCTGCGCCGCCGAGACGCCGTTCGCCTTGACGGTCAAATCGTTGTGCGTCGAGGCCTGGCAGAACCCGTAGAACACCTGGCCGATGGCGCTCTGGTCGCGCTTGTAGACGTGGCACACGTTCGGCATCGGGGTGCCGTTCGGCCACAGCGCGCAGCTCGGCGACTTGCTGCCGTTCGTGCAGTTGTCGGTGCCGCCGCTCGAGAGGTAGCTCGGCACGCCGGTGTCGCAGTCTTGCAGAATGTTGCAGACGCCCGTCATCGAGTCACAGTCGAAGCTGCAGCTCTTGCAGTACGGCGGCGACGGCGCGCGGTAGCAGCCGACCTCGTTCTGCTCGCTCGGCGCCGGGCAGTTGTCGCCCGCGTCGTTGTTCGTCTTGTCGTCACCGCAGCACATGTTGCCGATCGAGCACGCGCGCTGGGCACCGCCCTGCTCGGCGCAGTTCTGCAGCACACACGTGCCGTTGCCCGCCATCTGCCGGCACGCGAACGGCATGCGGCAGTCTTTGTACGGCGTGCCCGTGATGGGGTCGTTGCCGGTTCGGCAGTCCATGTCGTGGCAGGTGAAGGTGCCGCGGTCGCAGTAGCCGAGGTACGGCTGCGTGTCGGGCGGCGGCGTGCACTCGAGGTTGTCCATACAGTCGCCGACGGCGCGGCAGCGCTTCTCAGAGAGCCCGCCGCCCGTCAGCTTCTCGCCCGCGCACCGCAGGTTCGTGCCGCCGTTCGGGTTCGTCATCTGGTCGTACTGGCACTCGGTGTCGTTCGCGCACGGCGGCCGGCAGCGGCCCGAGCCGTAGTAGACCGACTGGGGGTCGAGGTTCTCGCTGTCGACCCAGCACGTCTGGCCCGGCGGGCACCCCGGCGCCGCGATCTCTTTGCGGTTGAAGTCCCACCGGCAGCGGGGCTCGCACGCGCAGCGCGCCGTGTTGCACACCGAGCCGCCCGGGCAGTCTTTGTCGGCGATGCAGCCCGGGTTCGCGCACGTGCGCGGCGCTTCGGGCGCGCAGAAGCCGTTCATGTCCTGGAAGTAGCCGCACGCGCACTGCCCCATGCGACGGTACAGGCAGTACTTCTTGCCGCTCGCGTCGCCCGCGATCGTGCGGCAGTCGCCCTGCGGCTCGAAGTGGGGCGCCGTGCCGCACTGCGCCGCCGTCGTGCACTCGGTGCACTGCGCGTTGCGGCGGTGACACACGCCCTGGGCGCCCGCGTCGTTCGGCTCGATGACGCAGCGGCACTGAATGCCGCCGGTGAAGCAGTAGTTGTCGAAGTCGGGCGACGTGTTGCAGTTCGGGTCGGTGTTGCACGCCTGCACGCCCACCGCGCTGCACTTGCCCGTCGTCTCGAGGCAGCGGCGGCCGGTCTTGCCGAGCGCCGAGCAGTCGTCGTCTTGCGCACACTTGCCGATGCAGCTGCCCTTGTCTTCGTCGCACACGATGCCGCCGTCGAGCGTCGCGCAGTAGTCGTTGCCGGGCGTCGTGCAGCTCGGGCGGCAGATGCCGTCGATCGGCTCGCACACGCCGCCGATGACGTGAATGCACGACTCGTTGGTCATGCAGCGCGGCAGACACACCTTCTCTTGCGGGTCACACACGAACACCGAGGCGCCGGCGTCGGTCGCGCAGTCTTCTTGCGTCGTGCACGGCGTCGGGCCCGCGTCGACGTAGCCCGCGTCGAAGCCGGCGTCTTCTTCGCCATTGCCACCCTTGCAGGAACAGCCCTGCACCGTGAGGCACACGATCGATGCGGCGAGCGCGAAGCAGAGATGTCTCATGGTGTCGCGCCGTATACTTCAGTCGAGGCCCGTGGCCTATCCCCTGGTCGGGCCACGGACCCAACGGCTCTCGCCTCTACGCGGAACGCTTCGCGTTCCACTACGGGGTCCGTGGCGCTCCTGCGTCAAGGGCCCAGCCCCACCCACACGTCACCGTCTTCGAAGACCTCACGCTTCCAGATCGGCACGTCGCGCTTCAGCTCTTCGATCGCGAACGCGCATGCGGCGAAGGCCTCGGCGCGGTGCGGCGCCGACGCGGCGATCACGACCGCGAGCTCGCCGGGCACGAGTGTGCCGGTGCGGTGCACGATGGCGAGGCGAGCTCCCGGCCACTGCGTCGCGGCGCGGGCGCCGAGCTGTTCGAGCTTCTTCACCGCCATCTCGCCGTAGGCCTCGTACTCGAGCCGCACCACGCGCCGGCCCTTCGTCTGCTCTCGCACCGCGCCGCTGAACGTGACCACCCCGCCCTGCCCGGGCCCGCTGACCGCCGCCACCACCTCGGCCAGCTCGAGCGGGCGCTCGACGACGGCGAACAGCGAGGCGCCGCCCGCCACCGGCGGTATCAGCGCGACCTCGTCACCGTCGGCGACCGGCTCGGCGAGCGCGCGAAACTCGTGGTTCACCGCGACGCGCAGGTGCCTGAGCAGCGGCTGAAGCCCCGGGTGCCGGGCCGCGAGCACCTCGAGCAGCGCCGAGACGGTCGCGGGCGACGGCAGCTCGACGCTCTCGCGCGCGCACCCCGCCCGCTCGCGGGCCGCCGCGAAGTAGCGCACGTCGAGGCTCATCGCTCTGGGTTGCGCAGCACCACGCGCCCCGTCAGCTTCGCGCCGTCGGGCAGCGGCGCGAGATCGAACAGCACGTGGTCGATGGGCGTGTACCGGTCGAGAAACGCCGACGCGAACCCCTGCACCGTCACCACCTTCATCGCGTCGAGCCCTTCGATCATGCGCGGCGTCTCGAGCTCGGCCTTCAGCCGGCCGAGGTCGAGCATCAGCGACGCGTGCCCCTTGCCGAACGCGCCCTCGAAGCGCTGCGACAGCTGCCCACCCAGGTCGACGAGCGTGCGCCCCTTCAGGCCCGACCCCACCTCGAGGTGCATCACCTTCGCGCCGACGGTGAGCTGGGTGTCTTGCCCGGCGAGGCGGGTGCTCCACTCGGTCGACCCGCCCTGCTGCTTCATGTTGGGGCGCGCCGGGAGCAGCACCTCGAGCATCTGGGCGATGGCGCCCGCCCAGGTCGCTCCGTCGGTGACGGCCACCTCGACGTGGGCCGCGCCCCGCGGCGCCGGCGAGCCCTCGACGAGCGTGCGAATGAACCCCTCGGCGTCGAACCAGACGAGGCCGGCGACGTCGCCGGTGAGCGCCTTCGCCATGCGCTCGATGTCGATGCCGTGCGCGAGCAGCCGCATGCGGCTCGCCTCGCGCTTCTCAGAGCCCTCGAGCAGCACCCGGCGCACGAGCGCGACGGGCAGCTTCAGTGAGACGGCGGCGACGGGGCCCTCCCAGGCGCGGCCGAGCAGGGCCGCCGCGGGCGCCTGACCCTGGCTCTGCCAGAAGAGGTCTTTCGAGAACAGCCGGCCCTGGAGCTGTGCCTTCGCGCCGTCGAGCGTGACGGTCGCCCACAGCGCCTCGATGGGCAGCTCGGCCTGGTTCTTCGGAGCCCCCAGCACCACCACCCGGCCCGTCGCAGCCCCCAGCGCCGCGAACACCGGAGCTGACTCGAGGCCGCGACCGTCGGCGGCGCGCACGCGGCGCACCGCGGCGATGCCGGCCTCGGCGGTCTTCGGCAGCACGGCGAAGAGGTAGCCACGGTCGGCGAACACGAGCGCCGGAGCGCCGTCGCGGGTCTCGATGGCGCGGGCGCCGTCGCCGAGGTCGAGGCCGCGCGAGCGCGCCGTGAGCTCGTCGAGCGCCGCGAGCTCGTCGGTGACGCCGAGCAGCACGACGGTCGCGTCGATGCCGGGCAGCGTGAACGCGCCGATGCCCTCGAGCGGGTCGACGATGCGGCCGAGCACCGACGAGTCGACGGCGAGCGTCGGCAGCACCCAGCCGTCGATCAGCGACTGCAGGTTCGAGGCGCCGAGCACGCGCTCGAAGAAGTCGAGCGAGTCGATGAAGTCGGCCTTGAGCTGGGGCGAATAGACGGCCCACTCGGCGTCGGGGGGCACCGCGCGCGTCACCGGCCGCGGTATCGCGTCGAGGTCGATCTGCCAGCGCAGGCGCTCGCCGTCGACGCCACGCACCGTGTAGTGGCCGCCGCGCGCGAACGCCTTCTTCACCTGCCGCGCGGTCACCTTCGGGCTGCCGTCGCCGAACTCCCACTCGAGCTCGGGGCCCTGCTCGTCACCGAAGACCAGCACCGTGCCGGTGTCGACGGGCACGTCGCGCCGCTCGACGCGCGTGCGAAAGCAGCCCGTGAGGAGCCCGCCCAGGAGGCCGAGGAGCAGCGCGTGCTTCAAGCGCCGCTACTAATACTCGAACGCCAACCCGAACATGAAATACCGCGCCGAGAGGTCGAGCGCCCCGGGGCCGCCGGTCGACGTTCTCGCGCCGAAGTTGTTCACCTCGGCGATGTTGAACTCGGCGAACAGGTACGTGTGGTTCACGCCCATGCCGGTGTCGAAGTCACGCGCGAGCCGGCGATCGAGCACGTCGAGCTGAAACGCGAGACCGCCGGTGCCGACGATGCCGTATGACCACCCGGCCCCGGCGCCGCCGCCGGCGACCTCGGTCTGTGCGCCCTTCGTGGCCCACCAGTGTACGAGCTGAAAGCCGGCCTTCACGTAGGGTACGAGCGGCACGCCCCACTTGATGGCCGCGTAGTCCCACCGGTAGGTGGCGAAGATGCGCATCGGCAGAACGCGCAGCGCGGTCGGCTCGCTGGTCTGGCTGCCGTCTTCGGCGACCGCCCGGCCGTACTTCTCGGCGTAGCCGAACGAGGCACCGAGCGCCGCCGAGCCGTGCTTCTGGAAGAGCTGGCGCTCGACCGCACCCTCGACCAGCAGCATCGCGCCGCCGAGCACGCGCTCGTAGGGGCAGCTGCCGGGCGTGCAGTCGAGGGGCCGGTCGACCCACGGGTAGTAGCTGCCGAGCTTGACCTCCAGCATCATGTTGCGCGGCGACTCGTTCGACAGCGTGGCGTCAGAGAACGTCGTCTGCGAGAGCGCGACGAGGGTGAAGGCGGTGAGCATCATCAGCGGGTCCTCTTCCGCAGCATGGCGAGGGCGACGGCGCCGAGCAACAACGGCGCGGCCGCAGTGGTGGTGCAGCCCTGCTGCGGGGGGCAGCCGGCTTTCACACAAGCGTCCCAGAAGCCCGCCGAGAAGCGGGGAACCGCGGTGACGGTCTCGCTCGGCGGGCTCTCGTTGCCGGCGGCGTCGAGCGCGATGGCGCGAAACTCGTAGGTGGTGCCGTTGACGAGGCCCGGCACGATGCCGGTCTTCGTCGTCGTGAGCGTGTTGCCCACCACCCAGTCGCCGCCGGGGGCGCGAACCTCGAGGCGCACGCTCGCGGTGTCACCGCCTGCGGTCACGGTGAGCGTCGCCGACTGATCGAGGCCTTCGATGCCGTCGATGCTCGGAGCGTCGGGCGCCTTCGTGTCGTACGTGATCGTGACGGGTGTCGCCTTGAGGAACTGGGGTGCAAACGTGCAGGTGAAGTCGTTCGCCATCTTCACCACACCGCAGAAGCGGTGCGTGACCTCGACCCCGGGCTCACCGCAGCCCGTGCCACCGTCGCCCGTCTGCTTCGCGAAGTAGGGCAGGCTCGCGACGGGTATGGCGCGCGTGTCCATCTGCTGGCGGTTCGCGAGCAGCGTGGTCGACGACACCTCCGTGAGCACCAGATCGCCAGACACCGGCGCGTCGGGGCACGACGTCGCATCGGTCACGAACAGCTGCAACCCCGAGCAGATGCCCTGGGCCGTCAGCGCCGTCGTGAAGGTCCCCGTGAGCGAGCTCGAGCACTGGCTCGCGTTCACCGACACCTCGGTCAAATCGCCGATGCGCAAGGTGACGGTGCCGAACCCAAACTGCCCTGCCGCGACGAGGGCCACGTAGCCCAGAGCCAGATTCATTGGGGGCTTGCGTAAAGCAACCTTCCGGCCACCGCAATGCGCGTCTCTTCGCGGCCTTGGCGTGAGGTAGCGGTCACTCGCCTTGCCAAATTGTCAGCAGCTCGAGGCCCGCCGAGGCAACGAGGGCAGCGGCGTCGGCGGCGGCGACGAACCAGACGTGGTTGCCCGCGACCCGAATGCGGCCGACGTGCACGGCCTCGTCGTCGGCGGTGAGCAGGGCGGTCGGGTAGATGCCCTCGTCGGGGGCATCGAGCACCTTCACCCTCGACGAGCCCTTGAGCGCCGCGCGAACGGCCTCGACGTCGAGCGGGCCCTCGAGCTGCAGGCTCACCGAGAGCACGAGCCCGTGAAAGACCGGCACGTGAAGCGCGGTGACGCGAACCGGCGGCGCAGTGAGCGGAGCGAACGGAGCCGGATTCGGGGCCCCGCGCAGCGGGGGAGCAGGCGGCGCGGCCTCGACGGCGCGCGCGAAGTCGAGCGCGGTCGCGAGCTCTTCCGACGACTGCGGGTGCGCCTTCGCGAACGCGCCGACGTGGGGCAGCACGTTGAACGCGGCCGTCTGCGCGAACGGCTCGGGGCTGTCGGGGTGGCGGCCCGAGAGCAGGCCAGCCGTCTGCTTCTCGAGCGCCTCGACGCCCGCGCGGCCGCGGTGCCCCGCGCCGTGCAGGGCGGTGACGTCGGCCCACGCGACCCTCGCGGCGCGGTGCAGCGGCGCCAACGCGCGGCTGAGCGTGAGGCCCGCGGCGCCGGCCACGCCCGCCACGCGGGCATCGGAGGGAAACGCGGTGAGCCCGGGCACGCCGTGCGGCACGCTGCGGTCTGACCGAAACGCGCCCGAGAAGTCGATGACGCGGGTGCCCACTTTCAGCGCGGCGTCGATGAGCGGCCGCGAAGCGGCGAGCGGCGTGGCGAACAGCGCGACGTCGATGCCGCGAAACTCGATGGGCTCGACCTCGAGCGTCTCGCCCCCGACGTCGACCTCGGTGCCGACGCTCTTCTCAGACGCGAACAGCGTGAGCTCTTCGACGGGGTGGTCGGCGCGGCCGAGCGCGCTGATGAGCTGGGTACCGAGCACTCCGGTGGCGCCGACGATGGCGATCATGTCTTGAGCCTCGAGGTCGATGGAACTCCGACGAGCGGAGGGAACTTCGGGTTGTCTTCTGCCCCCGACGAACGAATGTAGTGGGGCTCGAGCGCGAACACGGCCTTCGCGTCGTAGGCGGCCGGTACCTTCGCGAGCTTCGCCAGCTCGACCGCCGAGGGGAACTTCACGGTCTCGAGCAGGCGCTGTGGCTCGACGCCGAGCTCGATGAGCTGCCCGCGGGTCTCGACGACGCCGGGCCCCAGCGCGACCGCCAAAGGCCGCTCGCGCATCGCCGCGGCGAAGCCGGCCACGGTGACGACCGACTCTTCGCCGTCGCGCCTCAGGTACAGCTCGCCCTTCTTCACCACGGCCGAGGCGAACAGCTGAACGCCGGCGGGCCCCTCGGCCTCGACCGCCGACAGCGACGAGACGCCGGCGACCGGCACCTTCTTCGCGTAGGCGAGCCCCTTCACGCAGGCGAGCGAGATGCGCAGGCCGGTGAACGAGCCGGGGCCCAGGCCCACCACGAACGCCGAGATCTGCTCGAGCGGCACGAGGTCGATGATCGCCTGCGGCAGCACCTTCGAGACCCGCTGAGGGGGGCCCAAGGTGACGTGCTTCACGAGCGTCGGCCCGTCGAAGAGCGCGAGCGAGAGCGTCAGCGTTGAAGAGTCGACGGCGACCAGCACAGGGCCGGTCAGCTACCACCGCTTCACTGCTGATTCATGTGAATCAGCCGCATGATGTCGTTCTTCAGCACCATCACCATCAAGAGCGCCAACATGGCGAGGCCGACCATGTTCGCGTACTCGCGAGCGCGAATCGGTATCGGGCGGCGCCGAATGCCCTCCCAGATGGCGGCGAGCAGCGCGAACCCGTCGAGCACGGGTATGGGCAGCAGGTTCATGAGGCCCAGGTTGATCGACAGAATCGCCATCGACTGCATGTAGCTGTCGAGGCCGGCCTCGGCGCTCTTCGACGCCACGAGGTAGATGGTCGCGGGCCCGCCCATGCTGCTGAACGGCACCTCACCGGTGAACAGCTTGCCGATGACGATGGCGATCTTCCGCGTGATGGCCGGCACGATCTTCACCGACGCGATGAACGCGTCTTTCGGGCCGACGGTCAGCGTGACCTTGTCGACGCGCGCGCCGCCCGCGAGCACGTCGGAGCGCCCGGTGAACACCGGCCGCGCGAGCATGCCGAGGTCGAGAATCGTCGACGTGCCCCCGATCTCGTCGGTGATCGTGACGTTCACCTGCGCGAGCTCGGCCGTCTTCTCTTCGGTGCCCGACCGCCACTTCAGTTGAAACGGCTTCGTCTCGAGCTTCGCGAGGTCGATGGCGAGGAACTGATACGAGCGCAGCTCTTTGCCGTCGATGGCGACGATGCGGTCGCCGCGCTTCACGCCCGCACGCTCGGCCGGCGTCTCGGGCTTCACCGTCCACACGTAGAGGTCGCCGATCTCGGCGCCGCCGAGCGCCGCGAAGCCCTCACCCTCGGCGCGCGGCACCGTCACCTTCGCGACCTGGGGAATCACGAACTTCATGCCGCCGCTCTCGGCGAGGTCGCTGCGCAGCACCGTGACCTCCATCGCGGTGCCGACGGGAATTGCGCCGACCACCTCGATGAGCTCGAGCTCGTCGCGCACCACCTTGTCGCCGATCTTCGCGATGCGATCGAAGGTCTTGAGGCCGGCGGCGTCGGCGGGCGAGCCGGTCGGCACGCCCACCACCGCCGCGCGCGGGTCGGGCAGAATGCCGATGAGCCCGCGCTCGGTGCTCTCGACGATGTCTTTGTCGACGTGCTTGTTCGGCGTCACCGACAACGTCAGCGTCTGACCGTCGCGGTCGACCACGATCGGCAGCGCGCGGCCGAAGCGGCCGTTGAAGGCCTCGCGCAGGTCACCGAAGCTCTTCACCTCGACGCCGTCGACGCTCTTCACGCGATCGCCCGGCTTGATGCCGGCGATGGCCGCGGGGTTGCCGGGCTCGACGTACCCGATGCGCGTCGACACCACCTCGACCGAGCCCAGGTTCACGAAGAAGTAGGCGATGATCGGGAAGACGAGGTTGAAGACCGGGCCCGCGATGACGATGGCCGCCCGCTTCCACCACGGCTGGTGCAGGAAGCTGCGCTTCGCGTCTTCGGGCGACACCTCGTCGTGGGGCTGTTCGCCCGCCATCTTCACGTAGCCGCCCAGCGGTATCCACGCGACGCGGTACTCGGTCTCGCCGCGCGTGAACCCGAAGATGCGCGGGCCGAAGCCGATGCTGAACTTCAACACCTTCACGCCGCACAGCTTGGCCACGAGAAAGTGCCCCAGCTCGTGCACCGTGACCAACACCCCGAGAAATACGGCGAAGGCGACGATGCTCTGGAGTGCGCTCATGCGGTTGCCAGGAGGTTAACGCAAACGCTCGAGCCCCGCTCCCCGTCTGTGTTTCCTTGAGCTCATTCGATTCGGATGCACGCGCATCGCGCGCACCCCATTCGCGAATGGTGCCGCGAGCCGTCGGGCGCGATGCGCCGCATTCGAATCGAACGAGCTACCGCTCGAGCCACGACGAGGGGTCGTTCTCGTCGACCTTTCGATAGTGCCGGTCGATGAGCGCGTCGAGCGCCTTGTCGGCGATGCGCACCCCCGACACCCGCACCCCGCCCGCCAGCGCCTGCAGCTGCGTGAGCGCGTACGGGTCACCGGGGTCGCGCATCGCCACCGAGAACCGCGTGTCTTCGAGCTGCAACGGGCACACGCGCAGCTCGAGGCACACCTCGAGCGGCACCTTCGCGACGAGCTCATCGGCCACGGCAGCGTGCGCCGCCTGGTCGGCGCTCATCCACCGCGTCGACGTGAGCTCGGCCTCGGTCGCGATGACGTCGTCTTCGGTCGCGAGCCGCATCGAGACCAGCGCCTCGCCGGGCGAGATGCCGCGGCTCTTCGCGAACGCCTTGCCCTGCGCCACCTGCGCCGCGTTCAACCGCTTCGTCTGGGCCATGCGGTCGGCGATCGGCAGCTCGTGCGGCTTCGGCATCGGAGGCGGCGCCGCAGCAGCCGCATCGGCTGCGCGCACCGCCTCGAGCTCTTCGTGGGACATGCGCCGGGTCTGCATCTTCCCGAGCAGCACGGCATCAGGGGGCAAGGGCGAAGGTCGCGGTGCCAAAGCTGCGTGAATCGTACCCAGCGCCCGCTGTGTGCCGCTACGGGCCGGTGTGGCGCTTCGGAGCTAACCGCGCGCAAACTTGATGTAGACGAACACCATCGGCGCGTTGAACAGCAGGGCGTCGACGCGGTCGAGCATGCCGCCGTGCCCGGGAATCATCTTGCCCGAATCTTTGACGCCGTAGGTGCGCTTCAACATCGACTCGCAGAGATCGCCTGCGGGCCCCAGCACCGAGCCGAGCACGCCCATGATGATGCAGTCGGCGATCGTCATCGAGGGGAAGAAGAACGCACGCTCGATGAACAGGCCGCCGATCGCGCCCACGAAGCCGCCGGCGAACCCTTCCCACGTCTTGTTGGGGCTCACCTCGGGGTAGAGCTTGTGCTTCCCGAACAGGCGGCCCGCGAAGTACGCCGCCGAGTCGTTCGCCCAGGTGATGATCAGCGCGGCGACCAGCCACCACATGCCGTCGTCTTGCTGGCGCACCGCCATCAGCGCGGCCATGCCGCCCCCGCCGTAGATGGCGCCCATCATGATGTGCGCGCTGCGGTTCGGGGCCTCTTCGAGCGGCCCGTTCAAGAGGTGCCACGACCACGACGCCAGCATCAGAATCGAGAGCCCCGCGCACACCAGCGCCGGCGCGCCGTTCGGCGCCCACACGACGAAGAACGGCGCGAGCCCGGCACCGACGATCGCGAGCCACGCGATGCCCGGCAGGCCTTTCAGCGTGATGTTGAGGTACTCGCCCGCGCACGACGCGCCGCCCCACGCGAGCAGCGCCGCGCACCACCAGCTGCCTTGCACGAGCAAGACGATGATCACCGGCAGCAGCACGATCGCGCTGAGCAGCCGCACCATCAGGTTCTTGTTCTTGTCGGTCAAAGGGCCGTCGGGGTCTACGGGAGCGCGCGCAGCTGCGCGGAGGTCAGCCCGAAGCGACGCTCGCGGTTCTGGTACCGCTCGATGCAGTCGAGCAGCTCGTCGCCGCGGAAGTCGGGCCACAACGTCTCGGTGAACACGTACTCGGCGTACGCCCCCTGCCAGAGCAGAAAGTTGCTCACGCGGTTCTCACCGCTGGAGCGGATGATCAGATCGACCGGCGGCAGATCGCACGTCCACAGCTCGCGCTCGACGTCGGCCTCGGTGATCGAGTCTGACGACAGCTCGCCGTTCTCGACCCGCCGCGCCACGGCCTGCATCGCCTGCACCAGCTCTTCGCGCCCGCCGTACGACAGCGCCAGCGTCAGCACCATGCCCTTGTTGCCCGCGCTGTCTTCACGCAGCGCTTCGAGCGGCGTGCGCACGAACGCCGGCAGCCGCTCGAGCGCGCCGATCGCGTTCAGGCGAATGCCGTTCTCCATGATCTCGGCGCGCTCTTTGATCAGGTACTCGCGCAAGAGCTCCATCAGCCCCGTCACCTCGAGCGAAGGCCGCTTCCAGTTCTGCGACGAGAACGCGTACAGCGTCAGCGCCTCGATGCCCGTGCGCCGCGCACACCGCGTCACCTCACGCACCGACGCGCTGCCCTCACGGTGGCCCTCGATGCGCGGCCTGCCCTGCATCTCGGCCCAGCGACCGTTGCCGTCCATGATGATGCCCACGTGACGCGGCAGCGGCTTCGCCTTCACCGTGCTCTCGCGGAACTTGAGTGTCGCCGACTCCATACGCGGGTGCGCCTCCTTAGCCCACCCTCTTAACGGTCACCAGACCCCAGCACGGCCTCGAGATGCGTCAGGCGGTCGAAAACCGGGGTTTGACGGTCGCGGCTCCACGTTTTTGGGTACGCTCCGCGGCCTCTCACGATGCCCCCGAAGGTCATTGGCCCCTACCGCGTGCTGGAAACGCTCGGCACCGGCGGCGTCGGCACGGTCTATCGCGCCGTCGACCGCCGCACCGGCGAGGCCGCCGCGCTGAAGCTGCTCTCGACCGGGCCCGCCCTCGACCCCCGCGCCGCCCGCCGCCTCGCCCGCGAGTTCGAGACCCTCGCCGACCTCTCGCACCCCAACGTCGTCAAGGTCTACGACACGGGCGTCTTTCAGGGCTACCCCTACCTCGCCATGGAGCTCATCGAGGGCCTCACCCTGCGCCACTACCTCGCGCTCGACCCCCACGAGCTCTCGAGCGACCAGGGCCTCGCCCGCGCCATTCGCAAGCAGCGCGCCTCGCTCAACAGCGTGGCGCGGCCCGACGACGACTCGGGCTCCGACTCGATGTCCGAAGACGGCGACGACGGCTCGGGCGACTACGCGCCGAACCCGTTCACGCTCTCGTCGTTCAGCGAAGAGAACCCGAGCGAAGAGCACCACGTCGGCGACGACGACGACTCCGACGGCGAGTTCCAGTCGGGCCCCGACTCGGTGCGCCGCCTCGCCGACCTCGCCGACGAGCCCGACACCGACATGCCGGTCTCGGGCGAAATTTCGCTGCCGTACGACGTGCCGATCGCCGAAGAGCAGGAGCCTCCGACCGGCAAGCCCAGCGACGCCGACCTCGAGCTGCTCAACCGCCCCGAGCGGCTCGGGCGCCTGAAAGACGTGATGCTGCAGATCTGCGAGTCGCTCGGCTACATTCACGGGCACGGGCTGATTCACCGCGACCTGAAGCCGTCGAACATCATGGTCGACGAAGACCGAACGGTGCGGTTGATGGACTTCGGGCTCGCCAAGTTCATCGCTGACGACGCCGCCGTCACCGCCGACGGCCGCCTGGTCGGCACCTTCCGCTACATGTCGCCCGAACAGATTCTCGGCGAGAAGCTCGACGCCCGCGCCGACCTCTACTCGCTCGGCGTCATTCTCTACGAGCTGCTCACGGGGCGGGCTCCGTTCGAGGCCAAGACCCCCTACGAGCTCTGGCAGAAGGTGCTCGAGACCGAGCCCGCTCCGGTGCACGTCTTCAACCCGCGCACCGACCGCGTCATGTCGCGCATCGCGCACCGCCTGATTCGCAAAGAGCCCGAAGACCGTTACCAGACCGCCGAAGAGGTGTTCGAGGCGCTGTCTGAGTGAGCTCGTCGTCGGGCCGGCCGAGGCCGGCGAGCGCCTCGATCTCTTCGTCGGCAAGAAGCTCTCGCTGTCACGCGCGAAGCTGAAAGAGCTCTTCGAGGCCGGGCTCGTGCGCGTCGACGGCCGGCGCGCGAAGAAGGGCCAGACCGTCGCCGAAGGGCAGCGCGTCGGCGTCGAGGTGCCCGTCGAAGCGCCCCGCGCCGCCGTGCCCGAAGAGGGGCCGCTGACCGTGCTGCACGAAGACGCAGACCGCGTGTTCGTCGACAAGCCCGCGGGCATGCCCGTGCACCCGCTCGCGGCCGGCGAGACGGGCACCGTCGCGAACCGGCTCGCCGCGCGCTTCCCCGGGCTCGTCGACGCGTCAGAAGACCCGCGCGAGGCCGGCCTCGTGCACCGGCTCGACATCGACACCTCGGGCGTGCTGCTCGCCGCGAAGAGCCGCGAGGCGTGGTCGGCGCTGCGCGCCGAGTTCTCGGGCGCGAACAGCTCGGCGAAGAAGCTCTACGTCGCGCTCGTCACCGGCCCGCTGGGCGACGAAGGTGAGATCGAGCTGCCGCTCGTGCAGCACGGCGACCACGCGCGCCCTGCCCTGTCGAGCGACGCCGCAGCCCGGCCGGCGCTGTCGAAGTTCCGCGTGCTCGGGCGCTTCGGG
The DNA here is from genome assembly GCA_016793725.1 of Myxococcaceae bacterium. GTDB lineage: Bacteria > Myxococcota > Myxococcia > Myxococcales > Myxococcaceae > Xiheicaenimonas > Xiheicaenimonas phototrophica. The sequence continues at coordinate 16,025 of JAEUJP010000729.1, forward strand.
CTCGACTCGCTCGTCGAGGTGCAGATCTTCACCGGCGTCATGCACCAGGTGCGCGCCCACCTCGCCGGCATCGGCGCTCCCATCGTGGGCGACGCGCTGTACGGCGGGCGGCCCCACGGCGGGCTGTCGCGCTTCTTCCTCCACGCGGCCTCGCTCTCGGTCTCGTACCCCACGCCGGTGACCGTCACCTCGCCCCTGCCGCCCGAGCTTGAGGCGGTGCTCGACACGTTGGGCCCGCGGAGCTGATGCCATGTGGCTCGCCGCCGCCCTGCTCTTCGCCGCGGTTCCCGTGAGCGACTGGCAGTACCGGTGGGGCGAAGCGGGCGAGTGGTCGCCGATTCGGCTGCCCGGTCACCCCCCGCGCGGTGAAGGTGACCTGTGGGAGCGCACGCAGCTCCCGCCCCTGGGCACCTTCAAAGACCCCGCGCTCAAGCTCGACGCGGTCATCGGCCACTTCGAGCTCTTCGTCGACGGCGAGCGGCGGTACGTGCACCCACCCGAGGGCATCGACGCGAAGGGCCTCGCCGGCCTGCCGTGGCACCTGGTGCGGCTGCCGCCGAACGCACACGACGTGAGCCTGCGGGTGAAGACGTCGTACCGCCTCGCGGGCATTCAGGCGGTGCCGCAGCTCGGCGAGCGCGGCGACCTCATCGAAGCCGTCGTGCGCACCGATACGCCGAGGCTCTTGATCGGCGCGCTGATGGTGCTGCTCGCGGTGCTCGGCTTCGTGCTGCTGCCGAAGACCACCCGCGTCGACTTCGCCGTCTACACCGGCAGCGGCGGCGCGTACGCCATCTACTACACCGAGCTCAAGCAGCTCGTGCTGCCCCTCACCCCGTCGATCTGGTTCGCGGCCTGGGTCGTGACGCTCGCGCTCATACCGGTCGGGTACCTGCGCTTCAGCACCGTCGTCTTTCACGAGCCGCCCCGCGCCGTGCTGTTCATGCGCCGCGTTCACGAGCTCTATGGCCTGGGCTTCGTCGCCGTCATCTTCCTCGCATGGGGCGCGCTCGGGCTGTGGGGCTTCGAGGCCGAGCGCTTCGCCTCGCCGCTGCTGTTCGTGCTGGGCGCCGGCCTGCGGCTGCTCATGCTCGTCACCTCGGCCGTGTGCTTCGCGCACGCGGTGAAGCTCGCGAGGGGCAGAGGGCCCGACCGGGCGAACGCTCGCATTCTGCTGGTCGCGTTCACCATTCTGCTCGGAGCGATCGTGCTCAACGTCGGCGCCTCGCTGGGGCTCTTGCCCACCATGCGCGGGGCGTACGTGACCCCCGGCCTGTTCGCGCTCGCCCTCGCGCTCGCCGTCGTCGCCCAGCGGTCGTGGGCACAGACGCGCCTGCAGCTCGCCGACCGCGTGAAAGAAAAAGAGGCGATGCTGCGAGACCTGCAC
>JAEUJP010000741.1 GCA_016793725.1 Myxococcaceae bacterium
CGCGAGCTGCGCACGCGCAAGGCGTTCAAGTCGAAGCTGGCGACGCGCTTCACGAGCGACGAGATCGCGAAGCGGCTCGGCATCGCGGCCGAGGGGGCGCAGAAGGCGGCCGAGAAGCGCGGCGAAGAGCTGCAGAAGCGCGCCGGCGGGTTCTGGAGCCGGCTGAAGAAGGTCTTCGGGCGGTAGACCCGCGTCAGTGGGCTCGATTCGCATGCGGCGCGGCGCGCCCCGCGGCTCTCGAGGGCTGGCGCGTGAATGCCCGGCGCGGTGCGCGTGCACCCGAATCGAATCTACTGAGCGCGGTTGCTCGCCAGCTCACGCGGCGCGGCGCGGAAACGCGACGAGCTTCTGCGGCGCGAGCACCGAGTGAATCGCGCTGATCTTGCCTTCGGCGTCGACGTCGACGCTGAACGTCACGAGCGGAGCGAGCCGCGGGTCGAGCGTGGGGTCGTAGCGCAGCACGATGGCGGGCAGGCCGTTCAGCGTCATGATGCCGCCGTCGATGGGCGCGCCGCGCTTCGAGTTGATGCCGAGCATGAAGCGGGCGACCTTCTCGGCGCCGATGATGGCGTTCACGGCGGCGTGGTAGCGGCCACCGCCGTCGGTCATCGCCTTCACCGACTTCGCGAGCACGGCCTCGACCCGGGCGGCGTCGTTCGAGAGCAGGGCCTCGACGAAGCCGTCGAGGGCGGCGCGGTTTCTGGCCTGTAGCTCGCGGGTGGGCACGACGCGGGCGGCGTCGTACTCGGCCATGGCGCGGCGGGCGCGCAGGTGAAGCTGCTTCACGTTGTCTTCGGTGGCGCCGAGGGCGTCGGCGACCTCGCGCACCGAGTAGTCGAAGACGTCGCGCAAGAGCAGCACCGCGCGCTGCTTCGGGTTCAGCGCCTCGAGGGCGACGAGAAAGGCGAACGAGACGCTCTCGAGCAGCTCGTAGCGACCCTCGCTGACCGGGGGCTCGACGGCGACGGTCTCTTCACCTTCGGTCTCGAGCGGCGTGGGCAGCCAGGTGCCGACGTAGGGTGTGCGGCGGCGGCGGCGCAGGGTGTCGCGGGCGAGGTTGACGGCGACGCGGGTGAGCCACGGTCGCAGCGGGGCGGCGACGTCTCTCGGCGGGCGCTCGAGTGCGCGGGCGAACGTCTCTTGCACGAGGTCATCGGCGTCGGCGGCGCTGCCGGTCATGCGGTAGCAGAGCCCCCAGAGAAACCGCTCGTGGTCGTGCAGGTTCATGGGTTCATGCGGCGGCGGCGCGCGCGGGCACGGCGAGTATGCGCCGGGCGGCCTCGGCGGCGCTCGCGAGGGCGCAGTCGAGCAACATTCCTTCTTCTCCGACCCAGTCGCCGCAGAGATGAACGCCTGGCGCGGCGTCGATGGTGGCGCGGTGGCCGGGCAGCGAGTGCACGACGGTCATCTCGGGCAGAAAGCGGCGGGCGACGACGCGCCCGCGCCAGCCGGGCTGCATGGCGTCGGTCAGGGCCTCGAGCTGAGGGAGCGCGTCTTGGCCGCGCTCGTGGGGCGCGAGGTACTTCGCGACCTGAATGACGGGGTGAGGGCCGAGGTCGGCGACGCGCGAGTGAACAGAGAAGTAGAGCGGCTGATCGATGCCGAGCGCGAAGCCGTGGCGTGGCCGGGGCAGCCCGTCGAGGGCGAGGTCGAGGCACGCGGCGCGCACGGGGGTGAGGTGCTCGGTGCGGAGCTGCGGCACGAGCTCGCGTGCGGCGTCGGGCGTGACGGCGAGCACGGTCTCGCCGTCGAGGCGCGTGTGCTTGTGGTGCTCGACGAGGTGAACGCCGGCCTCGATGGCCTTCGCACGGGCGGCGTCGACGAGCCGCTGCCAGCCGCCGTGCAGGTAGAGCACGTTCGCCTTCAGGGCGAGGCGAAGCTGGTCGAGGGCGAGGCCGGCCGGCAGGGCGTCGTGGTTCGCGTAGGTGCTGACCCGAATGAAGGCGCGAATGGCCTGGCGCACCGTCTCGTGTTTGACGTCGCGGGCGAGCCACTCGGTGACGGTGCCGGCGGGCTGCAGCGCGCCGATGCGGGTGAGCAGCGCGGCGTACTCGAGCTTCTCGGGCAGGGTGAACAGTGCGGTCGTGAGCAGTGAGACCGGCCCGGCGGGCAGCGCGTGCAGGCGCCCCCCGTGCCACGCAAGCCCGCCGGATGCGGGCGGCACGGCGCCGTCGGGCTCGATGCCCAGCTCGCGCAACACGGCGATGGCGCGGCCGGCGCGGTAGAGCGCGTGCGGGCCCTGGTTGAAGAGCGCGCCGCTCTCGTTCTGGGTGCGGGCCCGGCCGCCGAGCTCGCTCTTCTCGTACAGCGTGACGCGGCGGCCGCCGCGCGCGAGCAGGGCGGCGGCGGTGAGACCGGCGAGGCCGCCTCCGATGACGGTGACTTTCGTGTTCATGACCCCACCACGAACGGGCCGGGCGGAAGGTGACACGAACGAAGCACGTCGGCCCCTGCGCGTCTGTTCGAGTCACTCTGGCAGCGGGGCAACGACTGGCGAAGCAGCCACCGCCAGTGCAATGACCGGGCTCGAGCAGGCTCGGGTCACCGACGAACGCCCACACGGTTCGCGGTGTCGCCATCGGGTGCACGGTACGGCCCTCGAAGCGAATGGAGCACCACGACGGGCGAACCCGCGCGCTCGAAGCACACGGCTGACGTCTTACAGCCGCGCGAGCAGCGCTTCGGTCTTCGGCGGCATCGGGTCAGCGTGCGCCGGCCGGGCGAGCAGCTCGGCGAGCGCAGCCGGCGGCTCGACCTTCTGCCCGATGAGCGGCTCGACCACGGTCTCGAACTTCGCCGGGTGGGCCGTCGCCGCCACCAGCCAGGTGCCCTTTGCGCGTCGGCGCCGCAGCACCTCGAGGCCACACGCGGTGTGCGGGCACACGGCGACGCCGTGCTCTTTCCACACGCGCTGAATCGTGGCTTGAATGGCGGCGTCGTCGACGCTGTCGGCCGAGACCACCTTCGACACGTCGGGGTGCCAGAAGCGAAGGCGCTCGAGGTTCGAGGGGGCGCCGACATCCATCGCGTTGGCCAGTGTCGGCACTGCCGGCGCCGGCCGGTATTCGCCGGTCTCGAGCAGCTCGGGCAGCACCCGGTTCACGTTCGTCGCGAGCACCACGTCGCCGATCGGCAGCCCCATGTCGCGCGCCATCACGCACGCGAGGGCGTTGCCCAGGTTGCCCGTCGGCACCACGTAGCTCGCCGGCCCCCTGCCCGCCCGCTCGACCTCGAGCGCGCTCGACGCGTAGTACGTGAGCTGCGGCAACAGCCGGCCCAGGCTGATGCTGTTCGCCGAGGTCGTGTCGGGCCGCGCCGCGAGCGCCTCTTTCACCATGCGCTGGCAGTCGTCGAACGTGCCGGCCACGCGAAATGCGCGCACGTTGTCACCGAACGCGCCGAGCTGGTGCGCTTGCCGCGGCGAGACGCGGCCATCGGGGTACAGAATGACGACGCGAAAGCCGGGCCGCCGCCAGAACGCGGCTCCCACCGCCGCCCCCGTGTCGCCCGACGTCGCCACGAGAATCGTCGACCTGACGCCGAGCCGCGCGAGGCTCTCGGCGAGGAAGCGCGCACCGAAGTCTTTGAACGCCGCGGTCGGGCCGTGGAACAGCTCGAGCAGCCCGGTGCGCTCGTCGAGCCAGCGAATCGGCGAGGGAAACGTGAACGCCGCGCGAACGACCGAGGCCACGTCGAGCGCCTCGCCCTCGAAGTACGGCGCGAGCACGTCGCGCGACCGGGGCACCCGCTCGGGCACGTAGAGCCCACCGTCGGGCGCGAGCCCGCGCGCGATGGCGTCGCTCAGCGAGACGAACGGGCCGCGCGGCGACCGCGTGCTCACGCACCGCATGCTTCGACCTTCGCGGCCGGACCCGCGACCGGGCTCACCAGCACGTCTGCGGCCTGCCCTGCCGCACGAAACGCCTCGGCCATCGCCGCGCCTGCACGCTCGGCGGCCGCCCTGCCGTCGGCCCACGCGAACACCGACGGGCCGGCCCCCGAGATGCTGGCGCCGAGCGCGCCCGTCGCGAGCGCTGCGGCCTTGACGCCCGGGAAGCCGGGTATGAGCGCGGCGCGCCGCGGCTCGATGAGAATGTCGGTCAGCCCGCGGCGAATCAGGTCGAGGTCGTTCGTGAACAGGCCGGTGAGCACGAGGGCGAGGTGCTCGCTCTGCCGCACGAAGTCGTGCAGCGCGTAGCTGCCGCGCAGGGCCTCACGGGCGCGCCGGGTCTCGAGCACGAAGTGCGGGTGAACCACCGCGCACCACAGCGACGCCGGCACCGGCACGCTGACCGGGGCGCCGGTCTCGGGCGCGATGGTGACCCCGCCGAGCAACATCGGCGCGACGTTGTCGCCGTGCCGCGAGCCGCTCGCCGCCGCTTCGCCCTCTTTCGCGAGCTCGTAGAGCACGGTGAGCGGCAGCGCCTTCGGCAGCACCGCGTTCGCCGCGACGAGCGCCGCGACCGCCGAGGCCGCCGACCCGCCCATGCCCGAGCCGAGCGGTATGCCCTTGTGAATCTCGACGTCGAGCCCGAAGCCGGGCTGCGCCGTCGCGAGCAGCGCCTTCAGGGCGCGACCCGCGGTGTTCTGGTCGGCCTCGAGCGGCAGCGCGGTGACGACGCCCCGAATCGCCGTGATGCGCACGGCGCCGCCCTCGGCGCGGCGCACGGTGACGCGATCTCCCGGGCCGTCGACCGCCTGGCCCAGCACGTCGAACCCGACCGCGACGTTGCCGATCGACGGGGGCGCGTGCGCCGTGGCCCAGGAGCTCAAATGTGCGCTCCGAGCGACGAAGCGATGCGCAACAGGTCGGCGAAGACGCCCGCGGCGGTCACCTCGGGGCCGGCGCCGGGGCCCTGCACGATGAGGGGGTTGTCGCGGTACCGCTTCGTCGTGAACTGAACGATGTTGTCGGTGAGGCGAATCTTCGCGAACGGGTGGGCGGGGTCGAGCGCGGTGAGGCCGACGTGGGCGGCGCCGCCGGCGTCGAGGCGGGCGACGTAGCGCAGCACCCTCGGCCTCGCGCCGTCGAGCCGGGCCTTCATGGGTGCGTCGAGCTCGGGCAGGCGCTTCGAGAACTCGTCGACCGACACGCCGCGCAGCGGCTCGGGCACGAGGCTCTCGAGCCTGACGGACTCGATCGTCGCCTTCCACCCGATTTCGCGGGCGAGAATGACGAGCTTCTTCGCGACGTCGCGGCCCGAGAGATCGTCGCGCGGGTCGGGCTCGGTGTAGCCGAGCTCTTTTGCCTGACGTACCAGCGCCGAGAAGGGCTGGGTGCCGTCGTAGGTGTTGAAGAGGTACGCGAGCGTGCCCGAAAAGATGCCCTCGATCGCCAGCACCTCGTCGCCGGTGTCGAGCAGGTCGCGCAGCGTGGTGATGATGGGCAGCCCGGCCCCGACGGTGGCCTCGTAGCGAAAGCGCGCGCCGCGCGTGCTGGCGGCACGAATGGCCTCGAAGCGCGGCAGCGCGCCGGCCCCCGCGTTCTTGTTCGGCGTGATGACGTGAATGCCGCGCTCGAGCCACTTCGCGTAGCTCTCGGGCACGGCGTCGCTGGCGCTGCAGTCGATGATGACGGCGTGGGGCAGGTGCTCGGCGTTCACGTGCTCGGCGAAGCGCGCGAGGTCGACGGGGGCTTCGGCGCCGTCGAGCGTCATGGTCTTCGACCGGGCGACGGCGCGCACGCGCAGGTCGAGGTTCGCGCTCGTCTTGAGGCGATCTCTGGCGGCTTCGATCTGCCGCAGCACCGCGCCGCCGACGTTCCCGGGGCCGATGAGGCCGATCGAGAGCGTCTGCGCCGAGAGATAGAACGCGGCGTGCACCGCGCGCAGGGCGCGGGTCGCGTCGGCCATTGCGATGGCGACCGAGATGTTGCGCTCGCTCGAGCCCTGCGCGATGGCGCGCACGTTCACCTGGGCGCGGGCGAGGGCGCTGAACAGGCGGGCGGCGACGCCGGGCACGCCGGCCATGCCGTCGCCGACGATGGCGAGCGCGGCGATGCCGGGGGTGACGACGACGTCGGCGATCTGCCCGGCCGCGAGCTCGCGCGAGAACGCCTCACGAATGCTGGTGCGCGCCTTTTCGGCGTCACGCTCTTGCACGACGGCGCAGATCGAGTGCTCGGAGCTGCCCTGGCTGATCATCACCACCGATGCGCCGGCGCGCTTGAGCGCCGCGAAGCAGCGCTCGGCGGTGCCGGGCACGCCCAACATGCCGGCGCCCTCGAGGTTGAGCAGGGCGAGGCCGGTGAACGTGGTGATGCCCTTGACCGGCACGGTGACGTCGGTGTCGGCGTCGATGCGGGTGCCGGGCTTCTCGGGGGCGAAGGTGTTCCGTATCCAGATGGGGATGCGCTTCGCGAAAGCGGGCGCCATCGTCTGCGGGTGAACGACCTTCGCGCCGAAGTACGCGAGCTCGCACGCCTCGTCGTACGACATGCGGTCGAGCAGCACGGCCTCGCTGACGAGCCGCGGGTCGGCCGAGAGCACGCCGTCGACGTCCGTCCAGATGTGCAGCTCTTGCGCGCCGAACAGGTTCGCGAAGATCGCGCCCGAGTAGTCGCTGCCGTTGCGGCCGAGCGTGGTGATGCGGCCCGACTTGTTGCGCGCGATGAACCCGGTGATGACGGCGCGCGCGGGCGTCTCGCCGGCGAGCTTCACGAGCTTCTCTCGCGAGACGCCGTAGTCGACCGCGGCGCCGAGCTCGTCTTTGTCGATGACGAGCACCTCGCGGGCGTCGACCCAGACGCTGGGCGCGCTCAGCTTGCGGAAGTGGGCGTCGAGCAGCAGCGACGACCAGACCTCGCCGAGGCCCTGCACGAGGTCGAGAATGTCGTCAGACAGCGCGCCGACCTGGCCTTGCGCGTGGAGCAGGTCGTGCAGCGAGCGCAGCTCGGTCTCGATGCGGTCGTGCACCGGGTCGATGGGCGTGGCGAGCTGCTCGGCGGCGGCCTTGTGCTTGTCGCCGAGCGCCTCGAGCCCGTCTTTCCACGCCGGGTCTTTCGCTGCGGCCTGCTTGCACAGGTTGATGAGGGCGTCGGTGACGCCCGACATCGCGGAAACGACGACGACCTGACACGTCTCTTGGTCTTTGCGGGCGCGGAGTATCTCGGCGACGTTCTTGATGCGGGCGGGGTCGCCCATGCTCGTGCCGCCGAACTTGTGCGCGACGATGGTGGCCACGAAGCCGAGCTTCGCTCAGCTCGACGCGTTGCGGTACTTGAACATGCGCTGCCGGTGCGAGCTGCCGTCGAGCTCTTGAAACAGGTGCCCGCGAAACAGCATGACGATGTGAAACAGCGCGCCGCTCAAGAGGCTGATGAGCACGTCGATGTGCAGCGGCATGAGCGGGAACAGGCGTGTCACCACGAGCCACGCGGCGCCGGCGACGAGCAGGTTGGGTATGAACCACTCGATCCACGCTTCGCCGAGGAACTTCATGCACGTCGTGATGGTGTCGATGCCGCCGCGCGTGCCCTTCGAGTAGATGACCTCGGGCGCCGGGTTCAGCGCGATGAACGCCACCGCGTTGAGCGCCAGCATGCCGCGCGGGCCGAGCGCCGGGCCGATGAACAGGTTCACCACCCAGAACACGAAGAACAGCCCCATGACGCTCCAGAAGTAGACGAGGAAGCTCTTCTTCAGCTCGCCCAGCGTCATCTTCTGCAGCGCCACGGTGCCCGCCGTGAAGTACAGGTAGCAGCTCACCAGCGCGTCGTAGATGAGACCGAGCAAGAGGCCGCCCACCATGCCGAGCGGGGCGAACAGCGGGGCGATGAACGTGAAGCCCGCGATGAGCGCCATGGGCAACGCCAAGGTCCACGGGTTCTTCGCGACGCCCTGAAAGGCTGCCCCGAGGCACTTCGCGTACAGCCGTGCGTAGACGAGCAGGAACATGTCAGTCGCCGGTCGGCTTCACGCTCGCCGCCTCGACCATCAGCACCACGGTGCGAGACGGCGCGCGCGTGCGGTGCACCACCCCGCGCGGCACCACCATGCCCTGCCGCGCCTTCAGCTCGGCGGTCGGCCGGCCCTCGATGTCGAGCAAGAGCGTGCCCTCGAGCACGAAGAACAGCTCGTCTTCGCGGTCGTGCTTGTGCCAGTGAAACTCACCGTGAAACACGCCGAGGCGCGCGACCGAGTCGTTCACGCGCGCGAGCGACTGGTTCCACCACGGCTCTTTGCAGTCGTCGGCGAGCCTGCCGGCGTCGATGAGCTCGAGCCCGGCGTGCTTGATGTCTTCGTGAATGTCGTAGGTCGTGCCCATGCGTGTCACCCCAGAGCCTGGCGGTAGTCGACGTCGTATTCGGCCTCGGCTTCGCGCGCATCGGCCTCTGCGCCGAGAAAAAAGCGCTCGCACGACGCCAGCACCTCGGCGGCCGTCTCGAGGCGGTTCACGTCGTTGCGGAAGATCGACGCGTTCTTCAGCCCGTGCGCGTACCAGCCCAGGTGCTTGCGAAACGCGTGCACCGCGGCGTTTTCGGCCGCGCGCTCGAACCGCTTGGGCGAATATTCGTCGGGCCGGCGCGGCTTGAAGTCACCGCGCACGAACTTGAGGTGGGCGCGAAAGTGCTCGAGCACGACGGTGCAGCGCTCTTCGGCGGTCGGGCCTTCGCCCCCGTTCAGCTGGCGGAAGAGCCACGGGTTGCCGAGCGCGCCGCGGCCGATCATCACGTAGTCGCAGCCCGTCGTCTCGAGCATGCGGTGCGCGTCGGCCACCGTCTTCACGTCGCCGTTGCCGATGACGGGGAACTTCGAGCCCACGTGCTTCTTCAGCGCGGTGATGCACGACCAGTCGGCGCTGCCGCTGTAGCCCTGCGCGCGCGTGCGCGGGTGAATCGCGAGCGCCGAGACGCCGGCCGCGCCGAGCACGTCGGCCATCTGCAGGTAGTTCTTGTTCGCCGAGTCCCACCCCGCTCGAATCTTCGCGGTCACCGGCAGCCCCGTCGCCTCACGAATCATGCGCACGAGCTCGCCGGCGCGCGGCGGGTCGCACATCAGGCCCGAGCCGGCTCCGGTCTTCGTCACCTTCTTCACCGGGCAGCCCATGTTGATGTCGATGATCTCGGCGCCCTGCTCTTTCGCGACCACGGCCGACTTCGCCATGACCTCGGGCTCGCCGCCGAAGATCTGCAGGCTGTACGGCTTCTCGTACGTCTTGTCGTGCCGCAGGTACCGCATCGTGCGCGGCGACAGCCGCATCAGCCCCTGCGAGCTGACGAGCTCGGTGGGGCACAGCGCCGCGCCCAGCTTGAACGCGAGCACGCGAAACGGCATCTCGCTGACGCCCGCCATGGGCGCCAGAACCCACCGGTTGCGCAGCGTGTAGGGGCCGATCGGGAGCATCGCGTCGGCCTCGCCTCTAACAGATTTTCCCTACTGCATCTTCTCGCAGAACTTCGCCCCGTCGTTCTGCGACGTCACGCAGCGAAACCCCGACGCGCACAGCGAGTCGTCGTTGCAGCGCCGGCTGCAGAAGTACCCGGCCGCCCCGCTGCCGAAGCAGATGCGCGACTCGCAGTCGGTGCCGAACTGGCACACCTTGCCGATGTCGCTGAACGCCACCTGCTGGCACCCCGCGTTCGTCGAGACGGCGAGCCCCTCGTGGCCCGGCGCGCCGATGAAGCAGGTGTCGCTGCCCGCCGTGCTCACACCGCAGACCCAGCCGGTCGGGCACTCGGCGGCCTTCGTGCAGGTCTTCGCGCAGATGAACGACGCGGCGTTGCCGAGGCACAGCCCCGACGCACACTCGGCGTTCTGCAGGCACGCCTTGCCGAGATCGTTGAAGTCGCGGTCGCCGCACGCCGCCGCGCCGCCACCCATGCACACCGTCTGCCCCACCGAGTTGCCGTTCGGCCAGCCGCCCTTCGCCCGCCCCTGCCAGCACGTGCCCGCATCGGCGCAGGCAGAGCGGCACACGTCAGCCGCGACGGCGCAGCGCTTCGAGACACAGGCGCGCGCGCTGGCGCTGCCGACGCCACACTCGCACTGCCAGGCGGGGCAAGCCTCGCCGGCGTCGCACGCGGGCGCGGGCGCATATGAAACGCAGCCGACGAGCACGAGAGCGAAGAGCCAACGCATGGGCTCCCGTCATATACCGTGACGCCATGTTGCGGCTGCGCCTCGCGGGCATCCCCATCGAGGTCCACTCGAGCCACGTCATTCTCGTGCCGCTCGTGGCGTTCGTGTTGGTGCCGAAAGGCGGGTGGGCGGCGCACGCGCCGGCGGTGCTGGTGGCCGGGCTGACCGGGGCGATCATCAGCGGCACGCTGCTGCTCCACGAGCTGGGGCACGCCTTCGCGGCGCGGGCGTTCGGCTACCGGCCCGTGGTGCAGCTCATCGCCTTGCGCGGTCGCACGCTGCCGAACCCGAACGAGACGATGCCGTGGCAGCGTGAGGTCGCGATTCACCTCGCAGGCCCGGCGATGGGCATCACGCTCGGGTTCGCGTGCGCGTCGCTGTGGTACCCGCTGAAGCACGGCACGGGCGTGCTCGCGTACGCACTCCAACTGGCCGCGGCCACGCAGCTCATCTGGGCCGCGGTGAGCCTGCTGCCCGTGCACCCGCTCGACGGAGGCCGCATCGCGACCGCGCTCGCGCAGCGCGCGTTCGGGCGCGACGGCTATCTCTACGCGCAGCTGCTGGGCGTGGTCACCGGCACGGTGGTCGCGGCCAGCTCGCTCGCGTACGGCCTGTGGGTCGGCGTGCTCGCGCTGGTGTACGTCGCCCAGTCGGCGGTGCTGATCATCGGGTTTCGCCGCGGGCAGCTGCCGGTCGCCGCGCGCCACCCGCTCGAAGAGGCGTTCGCGCACGCCGAGGGGCTGTACCGCGACGACAACGTCGAAGAGGCCGAGCGGGTGGCGAGGCCGCTGCTCTCGGCCGACCTGCAGCCCGAGCTGCGCTCACACGTTCACGTGCTGCTCGGGTGGGTGAGCCTGAAGCGGGGGCGGGGCCGGGCGGCGCTCGATCACTTCTCGCAGAGCCCGGGAGCGCAGGTGCCACCGCAGGCGCTCGCGGCAGCGTTTTCGCTCATCGGCGACGACGTACGCGCGGCGCCGCTGTGGGAGCAGGCCGCACAAGCGACAAAAGACCCGACGCTGATCCACGAGTATTCGGGGGCGCTGATCAGGCTGGGGCGGCTCGCTGACGTGCGGCGGCTGCCGAACCTGCACCTGCCGGCCGCGTGGCAGGCGGCCGAGCGCGTCTACCTGGCGCGTGACGACTTCGAGGGGGCGGCCCGCATCGCCGAAGCCCGCTTCGCGGCTGAGCCCTCGGCAGCGACGGCCTACACCGCGGCCTGCCGCTGGGCCCAGGCGCAGAAACCCGACGACGCGATGCGCCTGCTCGCTGCCGCAGCGCAGCACGGGTTCGACGACCTCGCACGCGCGCTGAGCGACGAGGCGCTGTCGCCGCTGAGGGCCCACGCGGGGTACATCGCGTTTCTCGAGGGGCTGCGCGCAGGTCCCCGGAATTAATCGGGCTGCTGACAATGCGGTGACCCAGCGCGGCGTTTCATGCGGTAGCTGAAAAGCCTGAAACGCAACCAGAGAGAGCGCCTTGACCGAACAACACGCTGCTTCCGCGAACCTGACCGCGAACCTGACCGCGAACCTGACTGCCGACCCGATGTCGGGTGCAGACCCGAAGCTCGACAAAGTGAACTGGGCGAAGAGCGTACCCTTCTTCCTCATTCACCTCACTCCGCTGCTCGCGTTCCTCATTCCCTTCAAGTGGGAATACGTGGCGGTGATGGTGGCCAGCTACTACGTGCGCATGTTCTTCGTGACGGCGGGCTACCACCGTTACTTCTCGCACCGCGCCTACCAGACGTCGCGCTTCTTTCAGTTCATCCTCGCGTTCGGCGCCGAGATGTCGACGCAGAAGGGCGTGCTGTGGTGGGCGTCGCATCACCGCCACCACCACCGTGAGTCAGACCAGCCCGACGACGTTCACTCGCCGACGCTGCGCGGCTTCTGGTGGAGCCAGGTCGGGTGGATTCTCTCGAGCCGCTACGACGAGCCCCGCTGGAAGGACATCAAAGACTTCGCCCGCTTCCCCGAGCTCGTGTGGCTGAACAAGTACTACTACGTGCCGCCGCTGCTCGGCATGGGCGCGATGTACCTGATCGGCGGCTGGGGCTGGGCGCTGTGGGGCGGCCTCATCTCGCAGGTCTTGCTGTGGCACGGCACGTTCACCATCAACTCGCTGAGCCACGTGTTCGGCAAGCGCCGCTACCTGACGACCGACACGAGCCGTAACAACTTCTTCCTCGCGCTGATCACCTGCGGCGAGGGCTGGCACAACAACCACCACTACCACCAGAACACCGCGAACCAGGGCTGGTTCTGGTGGGAGGTCGACCTGAGCTACTACGTGCTCCGGCTGCTCTCGCTGTTCGGCATCGTGTGGAAGCTGAAGCACCCCGAAGAGCAGACGAAGTACCGCCACCTCTCGTACACCGCCGCGCAGAAGCGCAAGCTGAAGCTGCAGTCGGTGTTCGGCCAGGGCGCCCTGCTCGCCGACCCTACGACCGAAGAAGAGCCGTCGGTGCTGCCGCTGGCGGCGCCTGCTCCAGCGGCGCTGCTGAAGCGCAGCTGAGCTTCGACGAAGTACGCTGGCGGGCGCGAGAGCTCTCGCGCTCAACGGGGTGGTGCTGTTCGCGGCCTGCACCAGCGACCGCACGTGCCCTGCATTTGCGGGCGCGCGCCCCAGCTCGCTGTGCGTGTACCCCGACGCGGGTCGCGCGCTGCGGGCTGCGGTCGTCGGCCCCAACACACTCGACATGAGTTGTGCGGTGCACGCCGACGGCGGCGAGTTGCACCTCGCGGGCGCGGGCACCTCGTGCCCCTACTCGGACACCGGAGGCGTCGCTGTCAGCAGCATGCGCTGTGACCTGTCTTCGCTGCCCGATGGCCGCTACACCACGATGCTCGAGCACGGCGCCGCGCCAATCGCCATCGAGCTCGTCGTGCCGCTGACGCCTGATGCGGGCATCGCGACCTGCCCGTGAGCTACTTGCGGCCAGCGTCGGGCATCGACGCCGGCACCGGCGCAGCAGCCGCTGGCGGGCCCTTGTGCAGCCCGCACGCGCGCACCGACTTCGACGGGTCGATCGCCTCGCTGCCCTCTTGAATCTCGAGCACCTTGCGGCCCGCGCCGATCACGAACGTGCGCCGCTGCGCCACCGGCACGATCGGCATCTTCGTGTCGTACAGCGCGATGAGCTTCTTTTCGGGGTCGGCGATGAACGTCTGCGGCGCCTTCAGCTCTTCACGCCAGCGCTTCAGCGTCTCGACGTCGTCGATCGACACCGCCACCACGCGGCCGTTCATCTTCTGAATCTCGGCATACCGGTCCCGGTACGCTTGCATTTCGCGGGTTCAACCGCCGGTGAACGCCTTCGGGAAGAAGGCCAGAATCACGGTGCCACCCCCGTCGACGAGCTTCGACAGCTGCACCTCGTTGCCGTCGATGTCTTTCGCCGTGAAGTCGGGCGCCACGTCACCCACTGCCGGAGTCGAAGCCAACAGCGCGCTGACGAGCGAGACGATCATGCCCGCCAGCTAACAGCCCGCCCGGCTATTTGCCAGCGAACGCCGTGTGGAAGACGAACGACAGGTCATCGGCGTAGTCCACGTCTTTTTCCGAGAACTCGGCGTGCCCCTCGTCGACCGACCAGTTGAAGAAGACCTCGCCCTGCCGGTCGCCCACCTCGGGGAAGAGCTTCGTCGCCACCCAGCTGCCTTCACCCGCGTTGCCGAAACCGCCGCCCTTGTGGCGCACCACGTCTTGCCCGAGCACGGCCACGCCCATGGCGAGCGGCCCCGGCTTCTTCGCCTTCACCGGGCCCGGCGCGCCGCCGAACTTGGCGTCGAACGCGTCGGCGAACGCGCGGTTCGCGAAGAGCTCGGCCTTGCCGAACGAGAACGACTCGGCGCTCTTCTTGAACTGAACGCCGAACGTGACCTCGACGCCGCCGGGGCCCTCGAGGTCGAGGTAGGTCCAGTCACCTCCCGCCACGTGGTACGGCGGCTTCGGCGACGGCTTCTGCTTCGGGTAGCTCTTCACGACCTTGAGCGCGAGGCGCGCGCCGGCATTGCCGGGCTCGGCGACCGGGCCGTCATCGGGCCGCGCGGGCACCGGCGTGACGGGCGCTTTGCGCGTCAGCGACGGCGGTGGGTCGGTACCGTCAGGCGTCTTCGGCACGAGGGCCCCCATGACCACACCGGCGCCGGTGCAGAGCGCAAACGCGACGCCCAGGCTGAGCCCCGCGATCGCGCGGCCCGGCGTCGAGACACCGAGCGTGCGGGCTCGGCTGATCGCGCGAATGCCGAAGAACGCGGCGAGCAGGCCGGCGGGGAAACAGAAGAGCGAGCCGAGACCGAGATAGAGCGCCGCCTTGGCGTCATTGTCGAGCGACGTCTGTTCAGACAAGGGCGGCGCGGGCCGCATCGTGCCGGGCTCGCCGCGAAACGCGCTGCCCGGTTCGGCCGACTGTGGCGGGGGAAACGACGTCGAGGGCGGCGGCGACGGCACGCCGCCGAACGACTGCATGATCTCGTTCGTGACGTCGCGGCCGCCGCCGAGGTTCTCGATGATCGACATCGGCGTGTAGATGAAGCCCCACGGTATGCCCCACCAGCCGAAGAACAGGCTGACGAACGTGTACGGCAGGCTCTTGAGCAGCGCGCTCTCACCCGGGTTGATGAACGTGACCGACGTCGGCCGCCGCACCGTCATCACGATGAACGAGACCGTCCACGTGAAGATGACGAACCGGCCCCCCTGGCTCACGCGCGACCGCACCTCGTCGGGTGAGAGCCCCTCGATGCCCTGAATTTCCATGCGACCTCAGAGCCTATCTGGAGTCGGCATCGCGGCTCTCGCGTCTTCTTCGGCGAACTCCGCCCGAATCTTCCCCGCCACGAACAAGAACGGAAACGAGAGAAACAGGCCGACGAAGCCGAACAGGTGCTCGAAGCAGATGAGGCTCAAGACGAGCACGAACCCGGGCAGCTGCACGTGGCGCGCCGTGAGGCGCGGGTTCAGGTAGTACGCCTCGATCTTGTGCAGCACGAACGTGAGGCCGACGAACAGGCCCACGCCGAACCAGCCCTTGGCCTGGTACGCGAGCACGACCAGCACCGCGCCCGAGATGAGGTTGCCGACGACGGGTATCAGGCCCGACACGAAGATGAGCACCATCAGCGCCGGCACGTGCTTCACGCCGATGAGCAGCAGCACCGGTAACGTCAGCACCGTGTTCGCGAGCGCCACGATGAGCTGCAGCTGCACGGTGAGGCTGATGGCCTCGGCGACGTGCTCGAGCCAGCGCGCGAGGGTGCCCGTGATGGAGCCCGAGGGAATCTTGCGGCGAAACTCGACGATCTTCGGCTCGTCGAGAAAGAAGATGACGGCGAGCACGAAGCCGATCAGCGCGAGCAGCACGAGGTGCCCGAGCGTCGCCGCCGACTTCGCGACGCCCGACGCGTAGTGCTCGGCCGACTCGGCGAGCTTCTCGCTGTCGGGCAGCCGGTCTTTCAGCTCGAGGTACCAGGGGTGCTCGCGAAGCGCCGCCATGCGCTCGGGCAGCGTGTCGCGCGTGTCGACGACCAGCTTCGCGACCCCGCCCGCCGACAGCCAGACGGCGAGCACGATCGCCGAGGCGGCGACGACGAGCACCACGAGCAGCGCGGCGAGCCGGTTCCACCGGAGCTTTCGGTTCAAGAGGCCGGCCGAGAAGAACAGGCCGCGCTCGAACGCCACGAAGAACGCGATGAGGGGCAAGAGCTTCCAGAAGGCGGCGAGGCCGCCGAGAAAGACGAACAGCAGCAGCGCGCGCCGCGCGGTCTTCTCGGCGAACAGCTCTGCGAGCCGGTCACGCACGACCGAGGTCATAGCCTGCGCAAAAAAGGGGACAGGCTACTTTTTTGCGCAACTCGGCACGCCGCTTGCGCCGTTGCGCAGAAATGTAGCCTGTCCCCTTTATTGCGCAGTCGCCTCGACGACCGTGGCCTTGCGCTTCGCCGCGCCCTTGCCCTCGGCCATGCGCGCCCAGGTCGCCTTCGCCGCCGCGCGCGCCGCCGACGCCACGTCTTCGGGCTTCACCGCCAGCGGCTTGCGCGCCCACAGCCGCCAGATGCCGTCGACCATCACCGATTCGACGTGTCGCGACGTCAGCCCGTTCAGCACGTGCGGCGCCAGCGTCTCGGCGGTGAGCGGCGTCGGTGGCCGGTAGTCGAAGATGACGAGGTCGGCGATCGCGCCCACCCGCAGCGGCCCGATGTTCTGGCCGAACGCGGCGGCGGCGAGCCGGTGCCCGTTCGCGAGGTACCGCAGCACGTCGATCGGCTGGCCCGAGTCGCGCGCGCGCAGCCACGCCGTCTGTGCCTCGGCGAGCACGTCGAGCCCCTGCGTGTCGGTGCCGATGCAGCCGCGCACGCCGAACTTCGCGGCGGCGGCGGTGCCCGTCTGGCTCGCCATGTTGCTGCGCGGCGAGTGCACCAGCCACGCGCCGAGGTCGAGCACCTCGGAAAGCTCGGGCCATGACAGGTGAACGCCCTGCGCGATGATCGTGCGCTCGCCGATGAGGCCCGCCGCGCGCAGCCGCTCGACGGGCGACTTCGACCACCGCGCGCGCGACCGGCCCTCTTCGAGCGGGTCTTCGCCGACGTGAATGTGCAGCATCGCGTTCGAGGGGTCGAACACGGCCTTGAGCTCGTTCAGCGCATCGTCAGAGAGCTCGTCGATGTCGTGCGCGCCGAACGCGCCGCGAATGCGGCCGCGGGCGCGCTTGATGAAGGCGACCGACTCGTCGAGGCCCTCTTCGCGGCCGAGCGCGCCGAGGCGCTCGGTGACCGAGTACGCGAGCACGGCGCGCAGGCCGACGTCAGACAGGCCGCGGGCGACGCGCGACAGTGAGTCGGCGATGGCGTTGGGCGACGCGTGCAGGTCGACGAGCGCCGTGGTGCCGGCCATGAGGCCCTCGAGCCCGCCAGCGGCGGCGGCGGCCTGCACGCCGTCGAGGTCGAGCGCGTCTTCGAGGCGCGACAGCGCCGTCTGCTCGGCGGCGAAGCCCTGCCCTTCACGCGGGGCCCCGCGCAGCAGCGTCGAGTAGAGGTGGTGGTGGGCGCTGACGAGGCCGGGCAGCACGAGCTTGCCGTTCAGCTCGATGATCTCGTCGCCCTCGCGCGCGACGGCGTCGTCACCGCGGGCGACGATCTTGCCCTCTTCGACGCGCAGCGGAGCCACCTCGACCGAGGCCGGCTCCAGCTCCACGAGAGTTCCACCTTTGAGCAGGGTTCCCAAGACTTGGCGGTGTACGCGGCAGCCTAATCGGTCGAGGCGACTGACTGAACACGAGAGAAGCCCCGAACGGATCGCGACGACCACCACTTCCGCGGCGCGTTCACACCATGGCATACATGGCGGTCACCCGGTCTCATGCGCACTTCGATCATCGCCCTCACGTTCGCCGTCTCGGCCTGCGGCCCGACTGTCGGGGAAACCCCGAGTCACCTGTCGGAGCAGGCGATCATCGGCGGCACGGTCAACCCGAACGACCCCGAGGTCTTCTCGCTCATCATTCAGGCGCCGAACGGCATGGGCGCAGGCTGCACGGCGACGCTCATCGATCGCCGCACGCTGCTGACGGCGGCGCACTGTGTCGACCCGCGCACCATCATGGCGACGAGCGTTCAGATCTTCGCGCACAACAAGCCGAGCAACGGTCAGGCGGGCTTCAGCGACTTCTTTCGGCTCGTCGAGACGCGCATGCACCCCGAGTGGAATGGGCAGGGCGGCGACGACATCGCGATGGCGCTGCTCGACCGCGCGCCGAACATCGCGCCCAAGCCGTGGAACCAGGCGTCGCTCGCGGGCAA
>JAEUJP010000749.1 GCA_016793725.1 Myxococcaceae bacterium
CGCGAGCTGCAGGTCGATGGCGCGCTTCAGGTCGGCCGGGTGCAGCACGTCGCGCACCTGCTTGCCGTTGCCGCCGAAGCCCCGGTACTCGAGCGGCGACCCGTAGACGTGGCTCGCCGCCCAGAGCGCCACGAAGCCCTGGTCGACCTTGCCGAACTGGCCCGCGCCCGCGATGACGCCGCAGCGGTCGATGACGGTCTTCAGGCCGTAGGTCGCTGCGTACTCTTGCACGAACAGCTCGCTCGCGAGCTTGGTGGCGCCGTACAGCGAGCGCGGCGACGACGTGGGAAAGGCCTCGTCGATGCCCGGCCGCTCGCGCGCGGTGAAGCGCGTGGGCCCCTCGTCGAGCGCCAGCGCCCGCAACGGAGCGATGGAATAGACGCGCGAGGTCGAGAGAAAGACGACGGTCTTCGTTCGGGCGCGCGCGAGCTCGAGGCAGTGCAGCGTGCCCTTCAGGTTGGTGTCGAGCAGGTAGGCCGGCGAGCCGTCGAGGCCCGCGAGCACGCTGGGCTCTGCCGATGCGTCGATCAGCAGGTCGAACGTCGCGGGCAGCGCCGCGAGGTCGGCCGGCTCGCGCACATCGCCGTGCACGAACTTCACGCCCGCCTTCGCAAAGCGCTCGAGGTTCAGCTCCGAGCCGCGGCGCTTCAGGTTGTCGAACGCGTGCACCTCGTGGCCGTCGGCCTTGAAGCCCAGACAGAGGCTCGAGCCCACGAAGCCGGCCCCACCGGTGATCACGATGCGCACGTGAAGCACTTCTTACTACTTCGCGCGCTCGTGCCAGAGCCGAGCTTCGTCGTGCAGCCCATCGGCCTCGAGCTGCCCCGCAATCTGAAACGCGCAGAAGCGGTCGCGGTCGTCGGCCTCGACCGAGGCCGGCGAGGGGGCGATGGAGACGACCGTGGCCGCCACGACGACGGCGAACGCCCGCCACGGCAGCCGGCGGTCATGGAGCCAGGTGAGGCCGTGCGCTGCGAACACGCACAGCGGCACGCACAGCGGTATGCGGTACCGGTCGAACACGAAGAACACGACGATGGTGCCGGCGTAGAGCGCCGCGAACGCGATGAGCGGCCATGCGCGGCGTGACGCGCTCCATGCGCCGACCAGCGCGAGGCCCAGCAGCAGCCCGAACGACAGCGGCAACCCCCACAGCACCGGCGTCAGCCACCGCTTGAAGCACGACTGCGGGTACGTGTCGGGCGCCTCGTAGTCGTGAACCACGAACCACACCTTCTTCGCGAGCAGCCAGAGCCCCTGCCCGGGGTGCTCGCGCCAGAACTGAAGGCCCTGGCGCAGCCAGTAGTCGCTCATCTCTTGCTGCGTCAGCGCGTGCCCGACGCGCCGCTCGGCCTCGGCGAGAAACTCGACCTTCTCGTCGTACGTGCGCGCCTTCACGAACGGCAGCGGCTTGAACACGCCGTTCGCGTCGGGGTTGTTGCCGTAATAGAAGTTCGGGCCCGCGAGCGCCGTCATCGGGCGCCAGCTGCCGCCCGCGGCGAGGTTGTGCGCCGACGCGGCGGCGAGCGGCGCGGCCGTGCACACGAGCAGCGCCGCGATGCGCAGGGGCGTCTTGCGCAGCTGCCACGCGGCCCACGCCAGCGCGAAGGGCACGAGCGCGACGAAGTTGCCGCGCGCGACCCACAGCAGGCCGAGCGTGAGGCCGAACGCAGCGCCCGGCCCCCTGACCGCGAGCAGCAGCGCCCACGCGGCGAGGTGCACGACGAGCGCCTCTTTCATCAAGAAGCCGAACATGAAGGTGTGCGGCGCGTAGAGCGCGAGCAGCCACATGGCGAGGGCGCCCTCGCGGCGGCTCCACAGGGTGCGGGCGATGGCGCCCACGAGCGCCACCGTGCCGACGCCGAGCGCGACGTTGAAGAGGCGGCCAGCGAGCAGCGAGCCCTTCGTCAGCCAGAACACGAAGCCGAGCAGGTACGCATGCAGCGGGTCGAGCCAGAACGGCGCGTCGCCGATGACGTGGCCCTGGGCGATCGAGAGGGCCCACTCGACGTAGTACCGCTCGTCGACGATGGGCCGCACACCGTGGGGGCTCTGCTGCACGCCGATGGCCATCGCGGCGCCGGTGACGGCGGTGAACACGAGGGCGAGCGCCTCGGGGCGCAGGGTGCGGCGGAGCATTCGGCGCGAACGAGCATCAGGCCTTTTGAAGCCGTGCGCTATGTTGCGCGCGTGACTTCAGCGCCCAACGCGACGCGCCAGCGCTGGTTCAGCCGGCAGATCTCGACCTTCTTGAACTCGGTGGTGCCCGCGGGCAGCCGCGTGCTGCTGGCAGGGTGCCGCGAGGCCAACGTGGTCGAGGCGCTGGGCGACTGTGAGGGCGTGGCGCTGGTCGAGCCCGGCACGGCGTTGCTGCTCGACGCGTCGCGCGCGCCACGGTGGCGCGTCGAGGTGCAAGACCTGAAGACGTACGCCCCCGGGCGGAAGTTCGACTACGTCATTCTCGACGACTACCTCACGTACGAAGACCGGCTGCACGACGTGCTCGAGCGTCTGGGCGAGATGCTCGCCGCTGACGGCCAGGCGAGCGTGCTCGCGGTGAACCCGTCGATGTTGTGGGGGCTGCGCGTGGCGCGCTTCCTGGGCCTCGCGACCCCGAGCATCGAGCGCAACATTCTGGCGCTCGAAGATCTCACGAACCTCGCGGGCATCTCGGGCTTCGAGCTCATCGACTCGGGCTTTCGGTTCGCGGTGCCGTGGGGGCTGCTCGGCGCGGGGCAGACGTTGAACGCGGTGGTGCCGCGGCTGCCGGTGCTCGAGCGCTTCTGCTTCGGCCAGTACATGGTGGTGCGGCCCGCGCAGGCGCAGTCGCAGCGCACGCCGATGTCGTGCTCGGTGGTGGTGCCGTGCTTCAACGAAGAGGGCAACGTGCGCGAGTGCATCGAGCGCATTCCGAACTTCGGCACGTGGCGCGAGATCATCGTCGTCGACGACGGCTCGAAAGACCGCACCGCCGAGATCGTGCGCGACGTGATGAAGGGGCGCGACGACATTCGCCTCATCAGCTACCACCCGAACCGCGGCAAGGGCTACGCGGTCAGCGAGGGGTGGAAGGCGGCGAAGGGCGACGTGCTGATGATGCTCGACTGCGACGCCACGACGCCGCCCGAAGAGCTGCCCATCTTCCACGACGCGATGGAGCGCGGCGCCGAGTTCATCAACGGCACCCGCGTCGTATACCCGCGCGAAAAAGACTCGATACCGCCGGTGAACCGCCTCGGCGTGACGTTCTTCGCGTCACTCTTGAGCTGGATCATGGCGAGGCGCATCAGCGACCCGTTCTGCGGCACGAAGGTCTTCTTGCGAAAGTACTGGCAGCACTTCGAGATGACCGAGTTCTTGTGGGGCGATTGGGACCTGTTCTTCACCGCCGCCCGCTTCAGAATGAAGATGGTCGAGCTGCCCGTGCACTACAAGACGCGCAAGGCGGGTGAGTCGAAGATGCGCCCCATCGAGCACGGCCTCAAGCTCCTCAAGGCCTCGCTGAAGGGCCTCAAGGTTGTCAAATAGGCCACAGGCGAAGCAGGTCGAGCGCGACACGTTCGACCGCTGGGTCGCCGAGCGCGGGTGGCGCACGCTCACCGTCGAGAGCATGCGCCGCCTCGCCGAGACGTTCTGCGGCGAGGTGCGGTCGACCGCCCGCATGCTCGACCTCGCGTGCGGCAGCGGTGAGTACACCGAGCACCTGGTGACCGCCGCGGGGCTCGGCCGCGTCTGGGCCGCCGACCTGAGCGCCGGTGCGGTGCGCGCGCTTCGGCAGCGTGTGCCCGGCGTGCACGCCACGGTGGCCGACGCCGAGCGGTTGCCCTTTCCCGACGACAGCTTCGGCGGGGTGTTTCTCGGCAACGTGCTCCACCACTTCCCCGCCCCGTCGCGCATGCTGCGCGAGTGCTGGCGCGTGCTCGAGCCCGGCGGCCGGCTCTTCGCGATCGACCCGAACCCGCAGAACCCGCTCGTGTTCGTGTTTCGGGTGCTGCTCGGCTCGCGCTCGATGAAGACCGACAACGAGGTGCTGCACTGGCCCTCGAGCCTGAAGCGCGAGCTGAGCGGGTCAGGCTTCGAGGGGGTCGTGGTCGGGTCGGCGCTGCCGCTCTACTTCGAGCGCGACTACTACGACCGCGTGCTGGGGCCGCGGCTCGGCGTCGCGGTGTACCCGGGCAACCTGCTCGAGCGCTCGGTGTTCTCGGTGCCGCGGGTCGGCCGGCAGCTCGGCGCGTTTCTGGTGTCGCGCGGCACGAAGCGTCAGGGGTGAGCGGTGACGGCGAGCGCCGAGTCGGCCACCCAGCGCACCACGTCGAACGTCGACAGCAGGCCCGTGAGGCGCCCCTCGAGGTCGACGACGAGCAGGTGGTGCACGCGCTGGCGGGCCATGATGCGGGCCGCTTCAGAGATGGGGGTGCCCGGCGCGATGGTCGTCGGTGCGCGGCGCATCAGGTCGCTCGCGGTGACTTCGGCGGCATCGTCTTCGCCGTCTTCTTCGAGCAGGTCAGACCGTGTGACGATGCCCACCGGCATGCCCGCATCATCGACCACCGGAACCGCGCCGACGTTTTCGTCGACCATGAGCTCGTGCAGACGGGTGACCGGTAGCCATGGCAACGCGGTCACAATCACCGTGCTCATGATGTTGGCCACGTACATCGATGAATGGGTAACGCTCGGGTGTTCTGTCTGCCATGCGTAACGTGATTGTGCTGCTGCTGGTCGTTATGTCGGCGGCCGCCGTGTGGTGGTGGCTTCAGCCGGCTCCGG
>JAEUJP010000771.1 GCA_016793725.1 Myxococcaceae bacterium
AGCGTGAGCTGAGGCCCAAAAAACGCCGCTGAGTCGGGCGTCGTCGCCAGCCCTGCGCAGGCCCCGACTGGAGCGTCGATGCGCCAGCCACCGACGTGTCGCACCCTTCGGGCTGGTCTCGGGCTTGCTGAAGGCCCGCGCGGTTTCACGGGGCCGGCATTCTGGCGGTGAGGGGTTCTGACATGAAGAAGCTGATGGCGGTGGCAGCGGGTCTCTTGGCGGCGGCATGCGGGTTCAGCACGATGGGCGACAGCAACACGCTGCGGTTCGGGCAGATCGTTCAGTACGCAGAGGCGAACGACTTCTCGGCGCCGATCGCCGTGGGCGTCACGATGCCGATCGGCGTGCAGCGCACCGAGAAGAAGGCGCTGCTCAACGACTACGACTACCTCGAGAGCACCCTCGAGGTGAGCGGCCCGGCCGGGGTCACCCCCGAGCGCAAAGACACCGGCAAGTTCGAGGCCGTGTTCCCGTCAGCCGGCACGTACACGCTGAAGGCGAAGGCGGGCGACCTCGAAGACACGCTGACGGTGACCGCAAAGCCGATGAAGAGCCTGAAGCTGGCGCGGCTGCTGGTGGTGACCGAGGCGGCGTCGAAGACGTGCAACGCCGAGCTGACCGACCTGGCCGGGCACACGCTCAAGGCGAACCAGACGCTGCACCTCTCGGTCGTGCCGCAAGACGACGCCGGCAAGACGATGCTCGGGGTGCTGACGCTCGACACCCAAGACGACGGGCTGACGCTGACGCGGCCGATCGGCATGGCGAACACGTTCATGGTGACGGCGCCGAGCGGCTCGACGGGTGCGGCGAGCGTGGTGTTCACGGTGCACGGCACGACGCACGAGCTGCGGGTGCAGCTCCAGCGTGACACGACGCTGGCGACGTGCCCTCCGTGACACAGGTTTTACAAAGGGGGGCATCGCTTTCCGTAGCGAGTCGATCGTAAAGGGGGGCCCCGATGCGTCGCCTCTTCCTCCTCTCGACCCTGCTCCCCGTATTCGTCGCGTGCCGCTGTCAGGAACGCATCGTTCAGACCTGCACCGAAGAGGTCTGTGACGGTGTCGACAACGACTGCGACGAGCAGATCGACGAAGACCTCGCCGACATCGTGTGCGGCACCGGCGTCTGCAAGATGACGGTGAGCGCGTGCATCGACGGCAAGGCGCCCGCGTGCGTGGCGGGCACGCCGAGCGCCGAGACGTGCAACCAGCTCGACGACGACTGCAACGGGCTCGTCGACGACGGCATGGGCGTGATTCGGTGCGGCATCGGGGCCTGCGCGCGCGAGCTGGCGACGTGCACCGACGGCATGACGCCGGCGTGTGTGCCGGGCACGCCGATCTCAGAGACCTGCAACAACAAAGACGACGACTGCGACGGCGAGGTCGACGAGGGTCTGCTCGGCGAGTCGTGCGGCGTGGGCGCGTGCCGCAGGTCGATCAACCTCTGCGGCGGTGTCGGCATCTGCACGCCGGGTGAGCCGACGACCGAGATCTGCAACGGCATCGACGACGACTGCGACGGGGTGACCGACGAAGGCAACTGCATGCCTCCGGTGGTGATGTGCCCGGGCTCGCAGGTGGCGCGGGTGGGCACGACGGCGATGCTGAACGGCACGGTGGTGTCGTCGAACGGGGCGGTGACGACGCGGTGGGTGGTGCAGACGGCGCCGGCGGGCTCGACGGCGATGGTGGGTGGCACGGCGCCGATGGGCACGTTCACGCCCGACGTGGCGGGCGACTACACCTTGAGGTTCTGCGCGCGCGACGCGATGAACGTCGAGACGTGCTGCACGGTGGCGCTGACGTCGAGCAACTGCATGACGCCTCCGTCGCCGCCGGCGGGCACGGCGTGCGGCACGAGCTGGGACGGGCGGCCGATCGTGACCTTCCCCGCGGTCGCGGCGGGCGTGGTGTACGACCTGGTCGACGCGGCGGGCACGCGGCTGGCGAGCGCACCGGCGGGGGCGAACTGGCTGCGGCCTGCGACGCGCATCGCGGCGGGCGGGCCGGTGCCGGGTGCGCCGGTGAGCCTCGGGGTGCGCGCGTGCCTCGCGAACGACATGGCGTGCTGCTCGATGCCGACGGCCTTGACGGTGAACGTGGTCGAGGCGTGCACGACGCCGCAGATGCCGACGACGACGAACATCGTGTTCAGCGAGTACGTGGTGAACGGTGAGGGCAGCTGCGCGTCGATGAACTGTTTTCAGTGCCAGGCGGGCGAGGCGATCGAGATCACGAACCTCTCGAACTGCCCGGTGACGCTGAGCGGCACCCACTTCAAGTACCGCAACAACAACGCGGCGCCCGGCTC
This sequence comes from Myxococcaceae bacterium, assembly GCA_016793725.1. Lineage (GTDB taxonomy): Bacteria > Myxococcota > Myxococcia > Myxococcales > Myxococcaceae > Xiheicaenimonas > Xiheicaenimonas phototrophica. Next base: position 2,317 of record JAEUJP010000771.1, read on the forward strand.
GCTGAGGTGGATGAACTTCGGCGCTGCCGACATCATTCCTCCCCGCGGTGTGTACGTCGCGATTCGTGGCCGCAACTTCGCGCCGAACTGCTCGGCCCCCCTGCCGGCCGAGAGCTCGGCGCTGTACGGCCTCAAGATCTCGACCCTCGCGATGGAGGGCGACAACCTCTGCAGCGGCTGGTTCAACAACACCGGCGGCGGCCAGAGCGAGATGCAGATCGCCCGCGGCACCGTGATGGACGACGGCGATCTCGTCTTCACGCCCGCCAACGCCCTCGCCCGCATCGCCCCGTACCAGACCGGCTCGATGAGCTGCGTCAGCACCGGCTTCGACGCCGTCGACTCGTGCGGCAGCGTCGTCGCCTCGTCGATGCCGACCGCCACGCTGACGCCGAACCAGCTCGGCCGCCTCTGGCACCCATGTGACGCAGTGGTGGGTGCGACGCCTACCTGCCCGCGGAACTAAAGAGGAAATTCGGTCAGCAGTGTAAACGTGCGCGGCGAACCCGCGGCAATTGGCGTGCCCGCCGTGCGCCGAAAATCGGGCATGACGATTCAACGCCCGGTCACCTCGCGCAACCTCGGAGCCACCCCCAGCCCGAACCCGGCGATTCAGGACCCGATCATCGACGTCGAGGCCCGCGTCACGCCGCGCATCGAGAAGCCGATCATACCCCTCTGGTTCTTGAACGACGCCTACGAGGCGAAGGTCGACCAGGCGGTGAAGGTGGCGACGGTGCGGGCGGGGCAGGCGGGCGAGATGACCGACCGCGCGTTCGAGTCGGCGCTGTACCGCACGCCGACGGCGGCCGAGATGTCGCTCATCAAGCGCACGGCCGAGCGCATGGCGGTCGACGGCAGGTCGATGGCCGAGATCGCGCGCTTTCTCGAGGAGGCGACGCAGGCGCTGCCGGAGGCGCAGGCGCTGCGCATCGGGCTGACCTCGTTCAAGCAGGTGACCCAGGAGCTGCTCGGGCGCGAGGTGAAGCCCCGAGAGCTCGCCGGCATTCGCGAGACGCTCACCGCGCTGTACAGGCAGGGCAAGGGCCCCGTCGACGTGAAGGCGGCGCTCGAGGCGCAGATCAAGGCGGGCCCCGAGTACCGCAAGCTGCACGCGGGCGAGACGGTGGCGGCGCAGTACCAGGCGGCGCTGCAGCGCGCCCCGAACGAGCAGGAGCTCGCCGCCGGCATCGCGACGGCGTCGGCGCTGATCGATCAGGGCAAGACGGTCGAAGAGGTCGACGCGGCGCTCGCAGGTGGCCTGCGCGGCACGATGGAGTACAGCGAGAAGTTCGGCGCGATGCGCGCGCTCGCCGACCAGTCGTGGGGCGTCGAAGCCGAGATGGCGGGCTCGGGGTGGTGCGCGGCGGGCGTCGAGCGCACGATCGAGCGGGCGATGGGCATTCAGGTGTGGGGCAACGCGAAGGACCTTCAGGCGAACCTGCCCGGCACGGGCCGCTTTCAGCAGGTCGATCTGTCGCTCGAAGAGGCGCTCAAGCACCCGGGCCTCATTCTGGTGTGGCAGTCGAGCGGGGCGTCGGCGGCCGGCCGCATCTACGGTCACACCGCCATCACGACCGGCGATGGCCGCTCGAGCAACTGCGACTACCACGAGGCCGACACGCTCTCGACCGCCGGGTACCGTGAGGGCCTCACCGTGTGGATGCCGATTGGCTGATGAGCGCACCCGAAGCGGCGGAGCGGGAAATACGTGATTGCGTCGCCGCCCGTTCGCGGTGAATCTCGCGCGGCTTGAACGCACTCTGGCTCATCGCCGCCGTCGCCGTCTCTCAGATCACCGAAGAGGAAGAGGTCGAGCACACGCTCGACCGGGTCGCCGACATGAACGGCGAGCATGGCGGCGGGCACTTCCGCTTTCTGCAGCCGCTGTCGGTGAGTGCGGGCGCGATCGTCTCTGACTCGGGCGCGGCCCCGGTGGTGGCGCTCTCGGTGCCGCTGTTGCGCTCAGCGGGCTCGTGGGGCGAGTCGCGGCTCTTCACGCTCGACGGCTACGCGACGCCGCAGTCGTTGTGGGCGGGCGCGACGCTGCTCACGCACGAGCAGTTCTTCTGCCGCGACCCCGAGACCGGCGGCTTTCAGGGCTCGTGCCCGGTGCCGCGCGACGACTCGCCGAAGTGTCTGCCGAACGCGCATGCGGGCTGGTTCATCGAGCTCGCGCGGGTGTGGGCCCGGTTTCAGGTCGATCACGTGGCCATGCGCATCGCCGAGGGCGGCCTGTTCTACGACGTGCTCGGCACGGGCCGCACCCCGCAGGTGCGCGCGACCCGGCTGCAGCTGATGTTGGGCGGGGCGGGCGACGCCGTCTGGTTCCAGCGCAACTCGGCGGCGACGGTGCGCGGCGTCGCGAAGATTCGCGGCACGGTGTCGAGCGACAGCCGCCGCCTGCGCGCGAGCCTCGAGGCGGCCTGGCGCCCCAGCCTGATCGCGTTCACGACCGACCAGCTCGTCGAGGGCACGCTCGTCGCCGGCGTCTACGCGGTGCCCGAGCTCGACCGCGCCGTGTTCATTCGGGTGCGGGCGCGCGTCTCGTACGCGACGCGGCCCGGCATGACGGTGAGCGAGTGGGCCGACCCGACGGCGCCCCTGACCGCCGGCGCCGATGTCGGCGTCGAGCTCAGCTTCTGATGCCCTACCTCGGCCAGATGCTGAACCGGGCCGCGTCGGCGGCGGTCACGACGTAGACGGGCTGAAGCGAGGTGCCGGGCACCGCTGCCCGGCCTCCAGCCCGCTGCGCGGGCAGGCTTCGAAGTCGTCACTCCACCTGCGACACCCGTCGGTCGACGGCGCGTCACCCCCGACGATCACGCCCAGCGCGCCTCGTCGAACACGCCCGGCACCCGAGGGAAGAAGAGCTGCAGCGGCAGCGCGACGCGCGACGCCCACGAGCCCGCATTGTGCTCGGCGCCGGGGAAGACCATGCGAACGAGGTCGGTGCCCGCCACGAAGCCCAGCGCCGTCAGCGCGCGCAGCATCGAGCGCGTGTGGTGGTAGTTGTCGCGCGAGGTCTGCTCGAGCTCGTTCGGGGTCGCCCCCGAGTCGATGTAGATGCGCGGCTTCGGCTCGGGCACCTTCGTCTCGCCGACCATGCGCACGAGCCAGCGGTTGCCCCAGAAGAACGAGCTCGAGAGGCACAGCGCCTTGCCGAACACGTCGGGGCGCGACCACGCCGCCCAGAACGCGAACAGCCCGCCCATCGAGCTGCCGAGCACGCCGGTGTTCTCGGCCTGGGGCTTCGTGCGGTAGCGCGAGTCGATGAACGGCTTCACGTGGTCGATGAGCCGCTTCAAGAGCTCGGGGCCGCCGCCGCCGCCGTACTGGTCGTCGGGCACCGGGCTCAAGACGTTCAGCCGATCGATGGCCGTGTGAACGCCGACGATGATCAGCTCTTCGGTGGCGGCGACGCGCGTGAGGTTCGTGAGCGTGGTGTCGAGGCTCCAGTTGCCGAAGGCGTCTTTCGAGTGCGACCACAGCGACTGCCCGTCGAGCGCGTAGACGACCGAGTAGCGATCGTCGGGGTGCTCGTCGTAGCCGACCGGCAGCAGCACGTCGACGCGCACGGTCTGCCCGCCCGCGTCGATGTCGACGCCCTCGTCGAGCCGCGTCGCGAGCTGGTCGAAGGCGGGCCGCAGGTGCAGGTGCTCACCGGCGTGCACGAGGTAGTTCTGGCCGAGCGCCCAGTCGTCGCCTCGCGCGACCTTCAGCTCGAG
>JAEUJP010000779.1 GCA_016793725.1 Myxococcaceae bacterium
CTGAACGTCACGGCGGAGCGAAGGTGATGCTCCACGCGTCGACGGCACCTTCGTCGTTCTGGCCGCGGTCGGTGATGGTGAGGCGCCAGATGCCCGTGACGGGTACTCCGGCGAAGGTGGTCGTGAGCGAGCCGGGCGCGCCGCTCGTGTCGCACGGTCGGAACGTGCTCGACGGCAACACGAAGCCCGAGTCGATGGAGGCGAGCGCGGCGCAGACGCTCGGGCCGGCGTCGTCTGAGAAGACGTACGTGCCGTCGTACTTTCGATCGCTGTCGCAGTTGCCGGTCGGAGGCCGGTCGAAGAGAAAGGCGGTGCGCCCGCTCGGCTGATGCGAGACCGTCGAGAGAATGTCGCCGGCCCACGTGTGCTCGAGGTGGTGCAGCGTGACGCCGACCGAGCCGACGGTGAAGTTGCCGGCGTCGGCGAAGATCTGCGTGATCATCGGAGTGCCGCCGCTCATCTGACAGCCGCTCGTCGGGTGGTCGATGATGAAGCCGCCGTCGCCGGTGAGCGTGAGCGTGCAGCGCACGTTGACCGTCGTGACGTCGGCGCCCATCACGGTGCCGGTGGCGCCCGACTGCACGACGCAGCGCTGCCCGCTCGCGGGCGGTGGGAACCCGGCGGGGATCGTCACCGTGTACGAGGCACCATTCGCGAGGCGCACGGGAAACGTGAAGGGCCCGTTGCTCGCCAGCGTCACCTCGTTGCCTGCGCTGGCTCGCAGCAGGAGTGGCCCGCCCGCGAGGCCCACGACCGTGCCGCCGAGGCGGTACGTCTGCGGCATGCCGCCGCCGGCGGTGTTGCCGCCGCCTGCCGTGCTTCCGCCTGCCGTGCTTCCGCCGGCCGTGCTTCCGCCTGCCGTGCTTCCGCCTGCCGTGCTTCCGCCTGCCGTGCTTCCGCCGCCTGCGGTGCTTCCACCGCCTGCGGTGCTTCCGCCGCCCGCCGTGCTGCCGCCGGAAACGCCTCCGCCTGCCGTGCTGCCGCCCGCGGTGCCTCCAACCTCGACGCACAGATTGTTCGCGCCGCACACCCAGCCGTCGGCGCAGTCGGCGTCGCCCGTGCACACGTAGGTCGCGTCGTCTGCGCCCGTGCCGCACTGGCAGGCGACGACGAGACACAGGCTCACGACGACGACGGCGCGCATGGCCGCGAACTCTATCGTCACGACAAAAAAACCGGAGCAGCCCTGTAAGCCGGGTCCTGTCCCCGCCTTGCGGCGGGCGACGCACATTCATCTAGGCCTGCAGTTGCCTGCAGGCTCCAGCGAGCTACCCGGGAGCGACCGGGCCAGTCATGCTCCCCTATTGGCTCTTGCTCCAGGTGGGGTTTGCCGTGCCGCCCGACTCACGCCGTGCGCGGTGCGCTCTTACCGCACCGTTTCACCCTTACCGCCCGGTTGCCCGGGAGGCGGTCTGTTTTCTGTGGCACTTTCCTGCGCATCGCTGCGACTGGCCGTTAGCCAGCACCTTGCCCTGTGGAGCCCGGACTTTCCTCCCGCCACCCCGTCCTGCAATGGCCGGCGTGCATCCAGGCTGCTCCGGCGAAAACGCTGCTAGCACACGGCGGCGCCCAGCACACCTGACCTGCGCGATGCGCTGCCCCGCTGCCGAAGCCGTTCTTGCCCGAAGAGCTCGCCGCGCCCGAAAAAAACCGACGCGCCGCCTCAGTTAACCGTGGTCGGTGGGCGCCTCTGGCGGAGTCGTCTCGAGACTTTCGGACGTTGAGCCTCGCACCCCGGTGGTGCTCGACTTGCACGGTGCGCCCGAATGGGAACGAGCGGAAACGGCGCTGGGGTGGCGGTTCGGCTGGCCCGGGCGTTGACTCTGGTGCTCGGTCTGTCGTGGTCATCGGCCTGTGGTGGCCTTGGGCCGACAGACAAGCCCGACGGCGCGTTCTCGGTCGATTCAGGTCGCGACGGTGGCGCGACTGACGCAGGGAGCGACGCGGGCGCTGCTGATGCGGGGCTTCGCTGTGACCCCGGCAGGCTCGGCGTGAACGACGTCTCGTTCTTGTTTCCGCTGCCGAATGACCCCGACGCAGGAGCGTTGCTGAGCGTCTCGGCGGCCGGGCCCAACGGCATGCTCCTGCCTTTGGGGCTGCGCGCGACGCTGCCCGGACTTGCGCGCAAAGACGACCGCGTCGTGACGGTCGACGACGCGGTGATCGTCGCGGTTCGCGTCGACCCCTGCTTCCTCGACGCGCAGGGCAACTGCCACCGGCAGGTTCGGTTGGTCGCCCAGCCCCTCGACGAAAATGGGGCCGTCGATGCGACGGTGCACTTGTTCTACGACCTGACCGACACCCGCTTCAACGACGCGGTGATGCGGCTGCGCGCCCTCAAGACGCTCGCGGGCGACTCGACGGGCTGTGCGCCCCTCGCGGTTCACCCGGTGATGCAACGTGAAGGTCTGCGCGGGCCGTACGCGAATGCCCTCAAGTCGATGGTGTTGGAGCTGTGCGGCGAGCAGAACCTCACCCGAGTTGCGGTGATGACGTTGGCGTTCGGTATTCCCTCCTGGGGCTTCTCCGCCTTCACGGTCACCGCTGGAGGGCTCGACCCGGAGTCGATTCCGCACCTGAGCGGCGCCCAACAGCAACAGTTCACGCAGAGCCTCCCTCCGCCGTCATTCGGCGAAGTCAGCCCCGAGCCGGCCGCGAGCCCGATGCAGCTGTTGCTGCGTGGCCGAGCGCTACGCGACGCGGGCGAAGACGACGTGCTGCGCGCCATCGACGACACGTACCGGGTCGAGAACCCCACCCGATCGAGCCCACGAACGGTCGACTGTGTGAGCTGCCACGTTGCCGGGCGCGCCCGACACCTCGCGTGGCGCGAGCGCATGTTGACGGCGGAGTCGTCTGCCGAGAGGTACCGCAACGAGCAGCATGACTTGAGCCTGGTCGACGACGGCCTCGGCCTGCGCTCGCAGCGCATCTTCGGGTACCTTCACCGCATCGCTTCGATTTCGGCCCGGGCGGCGAACGAGTCGGCGGCGGTTTGCGATGCCCTGAACCGCTGGCCCTAGCCGCCTGGCCGCCGCGCCGCACGAGCACCAGCAGCAGGCCGATGACCGGCAGACCCGCTCCGGTCGCCGAGCAGCCGCCCGTCGCCACCTTCACTGCGGGGAAGCAGGCGTACTGGCCGGGCGCTTCGAGGTTGGCCGAGCACGTGAAGCCGTCAGCGCAAGGAACCTCATTCGAGGGGAAGCAGCGCTCGGCGCAGACCGTCACCGCCGCTTCGCTGCGCGCGCAGCTGCCGGCGCGGCAGTCGACCGAGCGCTCACACGCCCCGCCCAGCGCTCCGGGTGGCGGGCCGCCGTATTCGCACCACCCGGCGCGGCACGACATCGAGGCGGGGCACTGGGAGCTGCTGCCGCACGGCTCCGAGCAATAGCCCACACAGCGCCCACGGGCGCAGTGCCCGGGGAACAAGCAGAGCGCCCCTGCGCCTGCGGTGCCCGGCGCGGTGCGCTCGGCCACGCTCTGCAACAGCGCGTCACCTTCGATCACCGTCGAACTGCGCGTGAAGCGCTCGCACTGCTCGTCGCCCGAGCTGATGACTCCGGCGATTCGCTCACGGCCGTCAACCGTCACCAGCGTCGGCCCGCCCGAGTCGCCGCGGCACGCGTTCGCCGGAGCTGGCGCCAGCACCAGCACGCCGGGCTCGACCGCAGCGAGCCGCGCCGTGCCCTCGCGCCGGGTCGCCGAGCCGTAGCCCACGAGCCGCACCGTCGCGCCCACGTCTGCGCTGACGGGCGCCGCGCTCACCAGCGGCAGCGGCTCGACCCCCTCGGGCGCTTCGTCGAGGAGCACCAGCACCGCGACGTCGCCCGGCTCGCCCGCCGCGGTGTACCCCGGGTGCGCGAAGACGGCGGCGACGCGCGAGGGCGTGCGGCCGCCGTCGAGGTCGAAGGTGACCGTACCGTCGAGCGTGCCGAGGCAGTGGGCGGCGGTGAGCACCGTGCGACGATTCGAAATCAGCGCGCCGCTGCAGCCGCCCAGGTCCACCACCGCCGGGGTGCTCGAGGCCGCCCCCGCGGTGATGGCCTGCGACAGCACCAGGAGCGCCTGGCAGATCAGAACCAGCCCCACGGGTCCCACGGGTCCCACGGGTCCCACCCGCCGCCACCACCGCCGCCGCCCAGCGGCCTGATGCAGACCATGTTGATGAGGTCGCAGAAGCACGCGCGTTCACACATGCAGTCGCGCGGCTGCGAGCAGTTCGAGTCCTGGTAGGGCTCGCCCTTGTCGCCGCACCCACCCTCGACCAGGTGGGTCTGGTTGACGAGGAAGTTGCCGTACGCGTCACGCACGGCCCGCTCCAGGGTGAGCTCGGGCAACGTCTGCTGGGCAGTGAAGTCGTTCGAGACGTAGTCGAGCGCCCCGGTCGCCTCGACCCACGTGACGGTGGCGAACACCGTCTTCTCGTCGAGCGACAGCACCCTGGTGGTGATGCCGGTGCTGGTGCGCTCGCTGCTGACCACTGCGTTCTTGAACGCAGCGGTTCGCGTCTCGGGCCGGCCGCAGCCGAGCGTGACGGCGAGCGCCGTAACGGCG
>JAEUJP010000799.1 GCA_016793725.1 Myxococcaceae bacterium
CCCGCTTCTGGCCCGACCCTCTGCGGTTCGACCCCTCGCGCTTCGAGCCCGCCGCAGTTCAGTCGCGCCACCGCTTCGCCACCTTCCCCTTCGGCGGCGGCCCTCGCCTCTGCATCGGCACCGCCTTCGCCATGATGGAGCTGCAGCTCTTGCTCGCCACCCTGGCGCGCGAGGTGCGCTTCGAGGTCTCGAGCCCCGACGCCATCGAGCTCGAGCCGCTCATCACGCTGCGCCCGAAGAAGGGCATGCCCGCGCGGCTGCACTGGCGCTAAGCACGGTGAATGTTCAAAGCCGCACTCTTCGATCTCGACGGCACGCTCGTCGACAACATGGCGCTCCACACCGATGCCTGGGTCGAGGTCTCGACCCGCCACGGCCACGCAGTGCCTCGCGACCGCTTCTTGCGCGAGTGGGCGGGCAAGAAGAACGAAGAGCTGATCCCCATGATGCTCGGGCGCGCTGCGACCGACGACGAGGTCGCGCGCATCGCCCACGACAAAGAGACGCTGTATCGAAGCCTCGCCGCCACCCGCCTCGTCGAGCTGCCCGGCACCACCGCGCTGCTCGGTCGCCTGAAGGCCGACGGGCTCAAGCTCGCCGTCGCGACCGCAGCCCCCGAGGGCAACCGCAAGCTCGTGCTCGACCCGGCCGGCCTGGGCCTCGGGCGCTTCTTCGACGCGGTGGTCGGGCCCGAGGGCAACGTGCGCGGCAAACCTGCGCCCGACATCTTTCTCGCGTGCGCGAAGGCGCTCGGCGTCGCGCCTGCCGACTGCATCGTGTTCGAAGACGCCATCAACGGCGTGAAGGCCGGCGTCGCGGCCGGCATGCAGGTGGTGGCGGTGACGACGACGACCGACGCGCAGAGCCTGCGCGACGCCGGGGCGAAGTGGGTGATCGCCGACTACGAGTCGCCGCTGCCGCTGTAGCCGGTTGATGGTGCAGGCAGCGTGCTCTTCACGGGCCCGGCCCTGCGGCGAGGTCAGGGCCTCGCGCCGCCCGAGCCGAAGTACCTCACGAAGCTGTCGTCGCCTTGCGCGACGGCCGCTCGGGCGAGACGCGGGTGGCGTTCGGAATCAGCGACACGAAAAACACGAAGAAGCCCACGATGAGCGTGTTCACCATGCCGGGGCCGCGCGGCCCGTCCATCACGAAGTACGAGGCGGCGACCCACAGCGCGATCAGCGTGTTCACGAACCGCACCGCGGGAAACCAGAACGAGTTGATGGCGAGCACGGCGATCGCGATGCCCGCGCCCCAGCCGCTCAGCTGGAACTTGAGCGGATCATTGAAGACGAAGCTCGAGAACACGAGCCAGGTGCCGAGCAGCGCCGACGTCGCCCGCGCCACGCCGCCGAGTGAAGGGTTGACCGGAAACGCGTTGAGCTGAAGCCGTCGAGTGAGTGTGGCCATGCCCCACACCTCTTCAAGAAGCCGGCCACGAAGCGCAGCCGCACGAAAAGACGGGCGTCACCGCATGAACGCGCCCGCGCGCGCGCCACACCGGGCGCACACAGCGTGGCGAGATGGCGCGCCAGCTCAATTCAGGAACTGCGGCAGCACGAAGTACAAGTCGACGTCGCGGTCGCAGTCGACGCAGCGCCCGCGCACCACACGCTGCCCGAGGCGCGGCGTCTCGCCGAGGTTCTGCACGCGCCCACCACACACGCAGCGCGCGGCCTCGACGACCTCTTCCATCACCTTCGCCGACTTCAGCAGCACGGGCCGGTCGGGCGAGTAGCCCGGCACCTCGCGGCGCAGCGCGACGAACCGGCGCCGCTTCCACCAGCGCGCGACGGCGCGGCCTGAGACGGCGGTCATCGCGACCAGCAGCGCGAGCAGAATGAAGTCCACGTAGAGTGACTACACCATGCCTACCTGGCTGATGGTGGTGCTCGGCATTCTCATCGCGGGTCTGCTCGTCTGCGGCATCGGCGCCGGCGCCGCCACCTGGTGGTTCAAGAAGAACGAAGGCGCGCTCAAGGCGACCGGCGAGCGCGCAAAGGCCGAGGCCGCCGAGTTTGCGAAGGCGTCAGACCAGGCCGGCTGCGTGACCGAGGCGCTGCGCAGGCAGAAAGAGAAGTCGGGCTTCATGGACGAGGTCGAGCACCGCGTCTTCTTGAGCGAGTGCCTCAAGGTGGCGCCGAAGGCG
>JAEUJP010000833.1 GCA_016793725.1 Myxococcaceae bacterium
GATCGACTGGGCGAAGACGCACCTCGCTCCGCTCTCGCGCGCGAGCCTGCGCTTCGCGATGCGCGCCGCCCGCGGCTGGGTGCCCGCCGCGCTCGCGCGGCTCGCCGAGCTCGAGCGGCTCTACGTGGGCGAGCTGATGCACACGCCCGACGCCGTCGAGGGCATCGAGGCCTTCCTCGCGCGGCGCGAGCCGAGATGGAGCACCTGACCATGGCGTCCGCCCCGACCGCGACCGAGCTCCTGGAGCGCTGCGAGCGCCTCTTCGCGGACACCGCGCTCGACGCCGTCCGCGCCTGGAAGGCCGCCCACCCGGGTCGCCTCGCGATCGGCCATTTGCCCGTCTACGCGCCGCGCGAGCTGATCCACGCGGCGGGAGCGCTCCCCGTCGCACTGCAGGGCGGCGGCGATCAGGTCGACATCGTGAAGGGCGACGCCTGCTTCCAGAGCTACATCTGCCACCTGCCGCGCTCGACCGTCGAGCTCGGCCTCACCGGCGACCTCGACGTGCTCGACGGCTTCGTCTTCCCCAGTACGTGCGACGTCATCCGCAACCTCTCGGGCATCTGGAAGCTGCTCTTCCCCCAGAAGTACGCCCGCTTCCTCGACCTGCCCCAGGCGTTCGACGCCTCGACCGGCGGGAGGTTCTACCGGCACGATCTCGAGGAGCTCGGGCGAGAGCTCCACGGCCTCGGCGGTCTGCCGCCAGACGACGGCCGGCTGCGCGCGAGCATCGCGCTCTACGACGACAACCGGCGCGCGATCGAAAAGTTGTACGCGCTGCGCCGCGAGACGCCGTGGCTGTGCTCGAGCGACGAGGCGTTTCTACTCGTGAAGGCCGGCGGCGTACTCGACGTGCAGGAGCACACGGCGCTCTTGCGCGCCTTCATCGACGCCGCCGGCTCGCGTCCCAGGAAGCGCGAGGATCGCATCCGGCTGCTGCTCATCGGCGCCTTCTGCGAACAGCCGCCGCTCGGCGTGCTGCGCACGCTCGAGAAGAGCGGCGCCTACGTCGTCGACGACGACCTGAACCTCGGAGCGCGCTGGCTCGAAGGCGACGTCGGGCCGTCGCAGCGGCCGCTCGAGGCGCTGGTGCGGGCGTACCTCGAGCAGAGCACGTGGGCCTCCACGCGCTTCGAGCACGACGAGCCGCGCGGGGCGCAGCTGGTGAAGCGGGTGAGACGTGCCGGGGCCGACGGCGTCGTCTTCGCCGCGCCGAGCTTCTGCGACCCCGCGCTGCTCGATCAGCCGCCGCTGCAGAAGGCGCTCACCGAGGCGGGCGTGCCGTTCTTCTCGTTCAAGTACGCCGAGAACACCGGCCAGTTCCAGGGCATCCGCGAGCAGGCGGGCACGTTCTCCGACTCGCTGAAGCTGTGGGGTGCCGCATGAGCCAGCCGCAGGGCGCCCTTCAGGCCGCGGCCAAGGCGCCGCCGCCCGCCGCCCAGAAGGACTCGAGCATGGAGCGGCAGAAGCAGATGATCGCGGGCCACTTCCGCGCGCTGTCGCTCGCGAAAGAGACGGGGCAGCGCGTCGCGTACACGTTCGTGCCCGGCAACCTCACCGAGCTGATGCACGCCTTCGACGTGCTGCCGGTGTACCCCGAGATCAACGCGCTGCAGTCGGCGATGCGGCAGCTCTCGGCCGGCTACATCCGCGAGGCCGAGCGGCTCGGCCACAACGAAGACGTCTGCACCTACGTGAAGTGCGACATCGGGATGCTGACGAAGGGCAACGTCGGGCCGACCGGCGAGGCGCTGCCGCCGCCGAACCTGCTCTTGCTCAGCTACACGGGCTGCTTCACGTTCATGAAGTGGTTCGAGCTGCTCAAGCACGAGTACGGCTGCGAGGTCGCCATGCTGCACGTGCCGTACGTCGCCGAGGGGCAGCCCACGGCCGACGCGCGCCGGTACATCGTCGACCAGCTGAAGGCCGAGGTCATCCCCAAGCTCGAGAAGGTGACGGGCAAGAAGTACGACGAGGGCCGCCTGCGTGCCCTGCTCGCCCGCTCGCGGCAGGCGGAGGACGACCTCGTCTGGGTCCTCGACAGCGCGAAGGCGAGGCCGTCGCCGATCGACGCGTACTTCGGCGCCGTCTACTACGTCGGGCCCATCTTCTCGGCGTTCCGCGGCACGCAGGACGCCGTGGCCTACTACCGGGAGCTCAGGGCTGAGGTGGAGGACCGGGTGCTGAAGGGCCTCGGGCCCGTGACGCCCGACGGCACGCTGACGCGCGAGAAGTACCGGCTCGTGGTCGAGGGCCCTCCGAACTGGACGCACTTCCGCGACTTCTGGCGCATCTTCCACGACGAGGGCGCGGTGATCGTCGCGTCGACGTACGCGAAGGTCGGCGGGCTCTACGACCAGGGCTTCCGCCACGGCCAGGCGGACGACCCGCTCGAGTCGCTCGCCGACTACTGCCTCGGCTGCTACACCAACCTCTCGCTGCCGTCCCGCGTCGGGCTGCTCGAGAAGTACGTGCGCGAGTTCCAGGCCGACGGCTTCGTCTTCAACAGCATCAAGAGCTGCAACAGCTTCTCGGCCGGGCAGCTCGTGATGCTGAGGCAGCTCGAGCAGCGCACCGGCCTGCCCGGCGCCTTCATCGAGTCGGACCTCGTCGACCCCCGCTACTACGGGCACGCGAACATCAAGAACCGCATCGAGAGCTACCTCCAGATGATCGAGCAGAGACGATGACGCCCCAACACTTCCTCGGCATCGACCTGGGCTCCACCACCTCGAAGGCGGTGCTGATCGACGCCGCCGGCAAGGTCGTCGGCCAGGGCCTCACGAACACCCGCTCGAACTACGACGTCGCCGCGCAAGTCGCGAAGGCCGAGGCGCTGTCCGACGCGCGCCTGTCGCGGCTCGAGCAGGCGCTCGTCGAGGGGGGCTTCGCCGGAGCAGTCGAGCTCGCGACGGCGCTGCGCCGCACCGCCCGGATCCTCGCGTCGATCGACCGGCTCGAGGCGCTCGAGGCGCGCTGCGCCGCGCTCGCCCGCGCCGCGCCCGACGGGGGCGCCCGGGCGGAAGACGCCGTGCACCGCCTGTTCACGCGCATCGCGGGCGAGGCCGAGGCGGTGTTCGGCCCGCTCGCCACCGACCGGTCGCGCTTCTTCCGCGACGTGGTGGGGGCGCGCTTCCTCGCGGAGGCGGAGGCCGCGGCCGCCCGCCGCGAGGTCCCCTACGAGGTGCTGGTCGGCGCGTGGGACCGCGCGATCATCGAGATCGAGAACGCGGACAGCGGCGACCGGCTCGACGGGCTCCTCGACCGCGCGCTCGCCGGCCTCGAGGCGGGCTCTGGGGCGCGGCGGGCGATCGATCAGGCCCGGCGCGACCTCGAGCAGCGCCCGATCGAGATCGGCTGTGTCGTGGGCACCGGCTACGGCCGCGCGCGGCTGCCGTTCCCGAAGGAGCAGATCCGCTCCGAGATCCTCTGCCACGGGCTCGGCGCGCACGCGTACTTTCCGAAGACGCGCACGGTGCTCGACATCGGCGGGCAGGACACGAAGGCGATTCAGATCGACGAGCACGGCGTGGTGACGAACTTCCAGATGAACGATCGGTGCGCCGCCGGCTGCGGCCGCTACCTCGGGTACATCGCCGAAGAGATGAACCTCGGCATCCACGAGCTCGGGCCGCTGGCGCTGCAGGCCACCCGGCCGGTGAAGATCTCGTCGACGTGCACCGTGTTCGCGGGCGTAGAGCTGCGCGAGCGCCTGAGCCTGGGCGAGAAGCGCGAGAACATCCTGCTCGGGCTCCACCGCGCCATCGTGCTCCGCGCGATGAGCCTGCTCGCGCGCTCGGGCGGCGTCACCGAGCAGCTCACGTTCACGGGCGGCGTCGCGAAGAACGCCGCGGTCGTGCAGGAATTGAAGACCCTCGTCACGAAGCACTACGGCGAGCGCACGCTCAACACCCACCCCGGCAGCATCTTCACCGGCGCGCTCGGCGCCGCCCTGTTCGCCGAGCGGCGCTCGCGCGGCGAGGCGGCACCGGTGCTCCAAAAGCCGCGCGCGGCGAAGGCCGGCGCTACGAGCGAGGAGCGCGTGCCATGACGCAGCACACCGCCGGCATCGACGTCGGCACCAGCGCCGTCAAGGCCGTGGTGATGAGGTTCGGAGGCGACGGCCAGCCAGAGCTCGCCGGCCGGTGGCGCGAGCGCATCTTGCGCCGGGACGTCAGCCAGGTCGCGGCGCTGGCCTACGAGCAGGCGCTGGCGGCGGCCGGCGTCGCGCGCGAGCAGGTGAGCTACGTGGCGTCGACCGGCGACGGCGAAGAGCTCGCCTTCAAGGACGGCCACTTCTACGGCATGACGACGCACGCGCGCGGGGCGACGTGGTTCGACTCGAGCTGCCGCGCGGCGGTCGACGCCGGGGCGCTCCACGCCCGGGTCTTCGTCGTCGACGGCAACAGCCGCGTCGTGCGATCGCGCATGACGAGCCAGTGCGCCGCGGGCACCGGCCAGTTCCTCGAGAACATCGCCCGATACCTCGGCATCCGCGCCGAAGAGATCGGCCCGCTGTCGCTCGCGGCGTCGCGCGTCGAGCCGTGCAGCGGCATCTGCGCAGTGCTGTCCGAGACCGACGTCATCAACATGGTCTCGCGCGGCATCGCCGCGGGCGAGATCCTGCGCGGCGTCCACGACTCGATCGCCGTTCGCCTCGGCAAGCTGGTGCGCGCCGTCGGGGCGGAAGGCACCGTGGTGATGACCGGCGGACTCGCGGCCGACACGGGCCTGAAAGGAGCGCTCGAGCGGGCGCTGGGCGCCGACGGGGGCGCGCCGCTGACCGTGGTGAGCCACTCGGCCTCGGTGTACGCGGGCGCGATCGGCGCCGCGCTGTGGGGCGAATACCGGCTCTCGCGGCGGAGGAAGGACGACGTTCGATCGTGCGTGACGACCTGATCCTGGGAATGGCGGGAGCCGGCGGCGACGGCGTGGTGAGCGCGGGCGAGTCGCTGCTCAAGGCCGCGACCACGCTCGGCTACCACGCGATGATGACGAAGAGCTTCGGCTCGCAGATCCGCGGCGGCGAGTCTTCGTGCCGCCTGCGGCTCTCGACCCGGAAGGTGCTGAACCCCGGCGGCGCGCTCGACGTGCTCGTCGCGCTCAACTGGGAAGACTTCCTCCGCTTCGGCGCCGAGCTGCCGCTCTCGGCCGACACGGTGGTCGTGTACGACGAGAAGGCGGGCCCTGCGCGGACTCCGGTCGCGGCGCGCGGCCTCGTCCTCGTTCCCGTGCCGATCTCGGCGCTCGCCAAGCAGGCCGCAGGCTCGGAGAAGGCGAAGACCGCCGTCGTGCTCGGCCTCTTGTCGGGCTGGCTCGACCTACCGGCGCCCGCGGTGCTGAAGGGCCTCAAGCAGCGCTTTGCCTCGAAGGGGGAGGCGGTGCTCACCGCCACGGAGAAGGCCTTCACCGCGGGGCTCGCTCATGCGGCGGCGAACGGTTGGGCCGCTCCGAAGGCGCTCGAGAAGCCTGCGGCAGACGCGGGCCCGAAGCTCTTGTGCGACGGCAACGACATGTGCGCCGCGGGCGCGCTGTTCGCTGGAGTGAAGTTCTTCGGGGGCTACCCGATCACGCCGTCGACCGAGGTGATGCAGATCTTGTCGAGGGAGCTGTGGAAGTACGGCGGCGCGGTGCTCCAGGCGGAGGACGAGATCGCAGGGGTCGGCGCGGCGGTCGGCGCGTCGTTCGCCGGCAAGAAGGCGATGACCGCGACCAGCGGCCCGGGGCTCGATCTCAAGGCCGAGCTGCTCGGCCTCGCCACCATCGCCGAGCTGCCACTCGTGGTGGTCGACGTGCAGCGTGGCGGGCCTTCGACCGGGCTCCCGACGAAGGCCGAGCAGTCGAACCTCTTCGCCGCTGCGTTCTCGGGCCACGGCGACGTGCTGCGGCCGGTGCTCGCCCCCACCGGCGTCGCGGACACCTTCCGCCTCACCGTCGAGGCCTTCAACATCGCGGAGCAGTACCAGACCCCCGTGCTGCTGCTCTCGGACCAGGAGATCGCCCAGCGCAAGAAGGCCATCGACGTGATCGACACGTCGACGCTCGAGGTCGCCGAGCGGCGCGTGCCCACCATGGCCGAGCTCGCCGAGAAGCCGTACGCGCGGTTCGCGCTCACGGAGTCGGGCGTGAGCCCCATCTCGCACCCGGGCCTCGAGGGCGGGACGTACCTCGCCGCCGGCATCGAGCACGACGAGAAGGGTGCGCCGACCTCGGGCGGGGCCATGCACGCGAAGATGAACCGGAAGCGCTTCGCCAAGCTCGAGCCCCTCGCGGCGAGGGCCGATCTCTTCGAGCTCACCGGCAATCCGGCGGCCCCGCTCGGCATCGTCGCTTGGGGCAGCACCGCCGGCGTCGCCCGCGAGGCGTGCCGCGCCGCCGCCGCGCGCGGGCTCGACGTGAAGCTGCTCGTGCCGTACCTCCTGCACCCGGTGGCGGACGACGTGTACGCGTCGTTCTTCGCGTCGCTCACCGCCGGCCTCGTCGTCGAGCTCTCGCACCAGGGCCAGCTCTACCGGCTCCTGCGCATGTTCACCGACGTGCCGAGCTCGGTCAGGAGCCTCTGCAGGAGCGGCGCGAACCCGTTCTCGCCTGCCGAGCTGCTCACGCGCCTCGTCGAGCTGAAGGGGGTGCGCTGATGGGCTGCGGGAGTCTCGAGGCGTCGGACTTCAAGAGCGACCTGAAGCCCATCTGGTGCCCGGGCTGCGGCGACTTCGGCGTGCTGCAGGCGCTCTACCGGGCGCTCGCCGCAGTGGGGCGGCCGCCGCACGAGATCGCTTTCATCTCGGGCATCGGCTGCAGCTCGCGCATCCCGGGCTACACCACTGCCTACGGCTTCAACACGGTGCACGGCCGCGCGCTGCCGATCGCCCAGGGCGTGAAGCTCGCGAACCCCGACCTGCTCGTCGTCGTGGCGGGCGGCGACGGTGACGGCTTCTCGATCGGCGGCGGGCACGTCGCGCACGCCGTCCGCCGCAACCTCGACCTCACCTACCTGGTGATGGACAACCAGGTCTACGGCCTCACCAAGGGCCAGCTGTCGCCGACGTCGCTCAAGGGGCTCGAGACGGTCACGTCGCCGCTCGGCAGTCTGGAGGATCCCATCAACCCGCTGCTCTACGTGCTCGCCTACGGCGCAGGCTTCGTCGCGCAGGCGACACCGGCCGACATGCCGGGCATGGCAGCCCTCATCGAAGAGGCGATCCGCTACCCGGGCTTCTCGTTCGTCAACATCCAGTCGCCGTGCGTGACGTTCGGCGAAGAGGAGCAGCAGCTCCGGGCGCACAAGGCGAAGCTGAAGCCGCTCGCGAAGCTCCACCACGACCCCTCGAACCCGCTCGCCGCGCTCGACCTGGCCCGCGCCTACGGCCGCGAGCTCTACACGGGCGTGTTCTACCGGAACCCCGCTCCACCGCAGCCGTACGACGCCCTCGTGAGGCTCCGTCAGGCGGAGCAGTCGAAGCTCGCAACGCCGCGCGCGCAGCTGCTCGACACCTGGCTCGCAGACGGAAGGGGGAAGCGATGACCCACGCCGACAGCGCCCCGGGCATCGACTTCGAGGCGCTCACGCTGAAAGACGCGCTCGACCTCGCGGTGCTCATCGAGGAGGAGGCCCGCGACCGTTACGAGGAGCTCGCCGCGCAGCTCCTGCTGCATCACAATCGGGACGCCGCGAGGTTCTTCACCCGCATGGTGCGTGTGGAGGAGCTGCACCGCGCTGCCCTGGTGGAGAAACGGGAGAAGCTGTTCGGCCGGCAGAAGCCGGCCGTCGGCCGCGAGCTCCTGTTCGAGGTCGAGGCTCCCGAGTACGACGCTGTGCGCGCCGACATGACCGAGCGGCAGGCACTCTCGACCGCGCTGCAGAGCGAACGGAAGGCGTACCGCTTCTTCTCCAGCGCGCTCGAGCACGTGCAGCACCGTGACGTGAAGACGCTGTTCACCGAGCTGTGCGCCGAGGAGCTCGAGCACATCCGGCTTGTCCAGGGCGAGCTCGCTCGCCTTCCCGAGCCGGGGCCGCTCGAGGCCACCGACGTCTCGGACGACCCGGCGCCCCAGTGACGGAGCTCGACCTCGCGCTCTTCCAGTCGTTCGGCTCGCTCGCCGAGCGGCTCGCCGTGTTCGTCAACCCGGTGAAGAGGCTGTACCTGCCCTTCCTGCTCGGCTCGCTCGTCCTCGCCTGCGGGGTCTGGTTCACCCGGTACCGGAGGCGGTGGTCCCTCTGGCGGTACCTCTTCCCCCGGCGCATCTGGCTGCACCCGTCGACGCTCCTCGACGTGCGCCTGATGCTCTTTCGAACCGCGCTCGAGGGCGTGCTCATCGCTCCCTTCGCGATCCCCGTCACGGCCGGGGCGATGGGCATCGCGCGCCTGGGGTGGCACCACCTCGGGCCCGTGCCCGACTGGTTCACGCTGCCTCGCGCGGCGGTCACGGTGCTCTTCAGCGTGGCGGCGTTCTGCGCCGAGGACTTCGGCCGCTACTTCATTCACATGCTCGCGCACCGGGTGCCCGCGCTGTGGGAGCTGCACAAGGTCCACCACTCGGCCGAGGTCTTGACCCCGCTCACGGTCTACCGCACCCACCCGATCGAGAGCGTCGTGATGCGCGCCGGTGCCGCGGGGTCGCTGACGCTCGTGGCCGGGCTGTTCATCTGGCTGTTCCCGGGCCGCGTCGGGGCGTGGCAGATCGGCGGCGTCTACGCGCTGTCGTTCATCTGGAACACCCTGGGCTCGAACCTGCGGCACAGCCACGTGTGGCTGTCGTACCCGCCGTGGCTCGAGCGCTTCTTGCTGAGCCCCGCGCAGCACCAGCTGCACCACAGCACCGACCCGCACTTTCACCACGGGAACTACGGCTCGGCGCTCGCGATCTGGGACCGGCTCGCCGGCTCGCTCAGGCTCTCGGGCCGCCGCCGCCGGCACCTCTCGTTCGGGCTGCCTGACGACGTGCAGAACCACCGGCGCACCGTGCGCTCGGCGCTGTGGCACCCGCTCGTGGCGGCCGTCGGCCGCCTCGTGCCCCGATGACGCCCGTGCGTCTCGTGCCGCGCACTGCGCGTCGTTGATCTCGATCAAGCCCGCCTTCCCTGCTGCTTTTCGGCTCCGCCCACGTTGACCCGCCAATCGGCACGTGCGTTCCTGCCGGCCGTGCTCGCCCTCACGCTCGCC
>JAEUJP010000844.1 GCA_016793725.1 Myxococcaceae bacterium
TACGAGGCGCGCGAGCTCGAGAGCGGCGTCTTCTACCTCGCGATGGAGCTCGTCGACGGCACCACCCTCGGCCGCTGGCTCGCCGCCGAGCCGCGCCGCCTGCCCGACGTGCTGAAGGTGTTCTGCGAGGCCGCGAGCGGGCTGCACGCCGCGCACGCCGCCGGCATCGTGCACCGCGACTTCAAGCCCGAGAACGTGCTGATCGGCAACGACGGGCGCGTGCGGGTCGCCGACTTCGGCCTCGCGCGGTGGACGGGGGAAGAGGCCGGCGATCTCTCGCTCACGCAGAGCGGCACGTTCGTGGGCACGCCCGTGTACATGTCGCCCGAGCACATGCCCGGCTGCGTCGTCGACGGCCGGTCAGATCAGTTCAGCTTCTGTGTCGCGCTGTACGAGGCCTGCTGCGGTCGCCGGCCGTTCTCGGGGGCCAACGTGACCGAGCTGTCGGATGCGATGCGCAAGGGCCGCATCGACCCACCATCGCGTGCGGCGCCGGGCTGGCTCAGGCGCATCATTCTCAGGGGCCTCAGCCCGAAGCCCGGTGACCGCTTCGAGTCGATGCAGGCGCTGCGCGAGGCGCTGATTCGCGGCGAGCGCGCGCACCGGCGCCGGCGTCTGCTGTTCCGTGCGGTGGCAGCGCTGTCGGCCGTCGCGGCGCTCGCGCTGGTGGCGACCCAGTGGCCGCTGCGCGGAGAGCCTCCGCCGATTTCGACGGAGGTCGAGCTGGCGAAGTTCGAGCCGATTCGGCTGAAGCCACCGGCGCCTGCGCCAGTGCCTGAGGCACCACCTGCGGCGCAGACGACGCAAGCACCGCCACCACCGCCACCGGCGCCGAAGAAGGCAGGGTTGTCGCTCGACGCGAAGAGCCCGTACGCGCGCTGATCGAGGCGGCGAGGACGGAGTCGGGCAGCTCCAAGTTTCGTGCGGTACATATTGGCCACCGTCGGCATCAGGAAGTACCGCACCAGACTTGGAGCGGGGTGATCACGCCCGCATCAGACTCCCGCCGGCAGCTTGCGCACAACGTCTCGGGCCGCACCGCCGGGTCGCGGCTACGCGGTACGAGCGCCGACGATGACCGGGGCGCCGTCAGGCGCGGCGTAGCCGATGCGCGGAGCGGGCCGCCGGTGGAAACGACCTCACGGCGTCTCGACGCGAACGTCGTAGCGCGGCCGGCTCGCGGCGACGGCGGCGCCGGCCACCACTCCAGCCACGACGAGCCCGGCACCCGCGCCGGCCCACACGTACCAGCGCCCATACCAAGGCGTCGGCGCCTCGGCGGCGGGAGCAGCGACGACCACGGCGACAGGTTGCTCGACCGGCCGCGGCGCAGGCGTCAACACGACGGGCTCTTCTCGAGCCGGCGGCGCGACGACCTCAGCCACCGCAGGCTTCGGCGGCGCCGGCGCCACGAGCGCGACCACGACGCGCTCACCGCGGTGCACCTCGAGCTCGGCAGCCGCTGACTCGCCATCACGCCGAGCGACGACCCGGTGCCGACCCGGCAGCACGTACAGCCGCGGCGCCGAGCGCTCCATCCCATCTACCTCGATCACCGCCGGCCCACCCTCGACGCGCACCACCACCTCGCCGACCTGCTTGCGCAACCCGACGAGCTCCTGCTCGACGACCTGGCGCTTCTCGCGCGGCACCTCCGCCCCACCCTGCAGCAGGTACGCCTCGAAGGCCTCGAGGGCAGGCACGGGCTCCGCGAGCTTCTGCCGAACCACGCCGAGGTTGAACAACACCTGCCAGGCGGGCACAAGGCGATACGCCGCCTCGAACTCAGCGAGCGACCCCACGTGATCGCCCCGCGCCGCGAGCTGCACGCCGCGGTTGAAGTGCGCATCGGCCGCCTTCGCGTCGTCGGGTGAGGCGGTCAGAAGCAGGCTCAAGAGCACCAGCAAGCCGCCCGAAACTACCGCGTCAGAGAAAAAAACGACGCGGCCGAGCGCAACAAATCGGCGAACCCCTGTCTGCGTGGCACTCGATGCTGCGCCTCGCCCTCGCCACCCTCCTCTGCCTCGCCGCGTGCAACACCACGCGCCCACCGCCGGGCTCGACCGGTGGGGGCTCGGGCGCCACCGCGGGGGGCTCGGGCGCAAGCGCCGGCGGCACCGGGGGCAGCGCCGCCGTCTTCTGCGCCGCCGCCCAGTGCTGCACCGACGCCGAGTGTGGCCCCGGCACCTGCTGCGCCGCCGACAAGACCTGCCAGCCGTGCTGCCGAGACGCCAACGACTGCCGGGCCGGCGAGTGCTGCGGCGATGACCGCCGCTGCAAGCCCTGCGCATGCACCGGCAACGCCGCGTGCCGCGCCGGCGAGTGCTGCGTGAACGGCACGTGCGGCCCGTGCGGCTGCACCACGAACGGCGACTGCACCGCCGGGCAGTGCTGCAAGAACGGCACGTGCGGCGCGTGCGCCTGCACCTCGAACCAGCAGTGTACGGCCGGCCAGTGCTGCACCAACGGCACATGCGGCCCGTGCGGCTGCACCGGCAACGACGACTGCCGCGCCGGCGAGTGCTGCGGCGTCGGCGGCGCGTGCGGCCCGTGCGGCTGCACCACGAACGCGCAGTGCACCGCGGGCCAGTGCTGCGGCGCCGGCGGAGTCTGCGGCACCTGCCCGTGTATGGGCCCCGCCGACTGCTCGGCCGGCGAGTGCTGCAACCCCGACGGGCGCTGTGGCGCGTGCCGCTGCACCGGCAACGGCGACTGTCTCGCCGGTCAGTGCTGCGGCGCAGACGGCAAGTGTGGCGAGTGCCCGTGCACCAGCAAGAACGACTGCACGGCCGGCGACTGCTGCCAGGCTGACGGCAAGTGCGGCAAGTGCGGCTGCCTCGGCAATATGGACTGTACGGCAGGCTCGTGCTGCCGCGCCGACGGCACGTGTGGCCAGTGCGCGTGCACGGCCAACGACGAGTGCACCGCGGGCCAGTGCTGCCTCGCCGACGGCACGTGCGGCAAGTGCCCGTGCGGCTCTTCGAACGACTGCACGGCCGGTGAGTGCTGCAACGAAGGCAAGTGCGGCGAATGCGCATGCACGAGCAACGCCGACTGTCGACTGGGTTCCCTGTGCTGCAAGTGATTGCTGGAGGAGATATGTCTCGAATTGCGTTCTTCGTGGTGTCTGCGCTGCTCATCGGCTGTTCCAACAACCCCGGCAACGGGGGGTTCGGCGGCGGCTTCGCGTTCGGAGGAGGCAGCGGCCTCGGCGTCGGAGGCGGAAGCGACACGAGCGTCGGCGGCGGCAGCGGCACCGCGGGCAGCGGTGGCAGCGGTGGCAGCGGTGGGAGCGGCGATGCGGGCGGCTCGGGCGCCACGGCCGGAGGCCAGGGCCCCATCTCGGGTCAGACGGGCGCACCGTGCTCGCGCAACTCCGACTGCGACAGCGGGTTCTGCCTCGCGTCGGGCGTGTGCACGAAGCGGTGCCAGCAGGGCGCCGAGTGCCCGCAGGCGTGGGCGTGCGACGCGGTGCCGGGCGCCGGCACGCTGTGCACCTGCACGAAGACGGCGAGCACGTCAGAGACGTGCGACGGCGTCGACAACAACTGCGACGGGCGCGTCGACGAGAACGCGATGTGCGCCGACGGCTTCGTCTGCCAGGGCGGCGCGTGCCGCTGCCCGGCGGCGCGAAGCTGCGGCAACGACGCAGGCACGTGCACCGACCTCACGTCAGACCCCGAGCACTGCGGCGGCTGCGGCATGAAGTGCGGGCTGAACCAGGCCTGCTCGAACAGCACGTGCGTGATGAGCTGTATGACGCCGCCGACGAACTGCGGGGGCGCGTGCGTCGACACGCAGACGAACAACGCGCACTGCGGCGCGTGTGGCACGGCGTGCGCGATGGGTAAGACGTGCACCGGCGGTACGTGCACGTGCACGGCTCCCACCCTCGAGTGTGGCGGCGCGTGCGTCGACCCGCGCAGCTCGAGCGCACACTGCGGCGGCTGCAACCTCGCGTGCACCGGCGGCCAGACGTGCGTGAACAGCGCGTGCGCCTGCGCGGGCACGACGACGTTCTGCGGCGGCGCGTGCGTCGACACCCAGACGAGCAACGCGCACTGCGGCGCTTGCAACACCGCGTGCCCGGCGGGGCAGACGTGCTCGAGCGGCACCTGCCAGGCGGCGTGCCCGTCGGGCCAGACGCGCTGCAACGGCACCTGCACGAGCACGATGACCGACACGAACAACTGCGGCGCGTGCGGCACCGTGTGCGCTTCGGGTGAGAGCTGCGTCAGCGGCGCGTGCCTCGCGGCGTGCCCGGCCGGCCAGGTGCGCTGCGGCGGCGTGTGCACCAGCACGATGACCGACTCGAACAACTGCGGCGCGTGCGGCACCGTGTGCTCGGGCGGCCAGACGTGTTCGGGCGGCACGTGCCAGCAGCCGTGCCCGTCGGGTCAGACGCGGTGCAACGGCACGTGCACGAGCACGGCGAGCGACCCGAACAACTGCGGCGCGTGCGGCACGGTGTGCGCGGGCGGCCAGACGTGCTCGAGCGGCGCGTGCATGACGCCTCCGCAGCCGACGCCGGGCGGGCCGTGCACGAGCGACGCGAACTGCGGGCCGGGCGGGCAGTGCCGCTCTGCCGGAGCCGGCTGGCCGGGCGGGTACTGCTACTACGCCCCGAACCCGGGCATCTGCCCGGCGAGCTGCCCAGCGGGCTCGCGGTGCAGCGAAGCGGCGATGTCGCCCTTTCTGGTGGCGAACCTCGGTTATGCGTACGTGTGCATGCAGGCGTGCACGGCGAACGCGAACTGCCGCTCGGGCTACGTGTGCAACACGGCGGGCGGGCCGGGCACCGGGGTGTGCGTGCCGAGCTGCAACAGCTCGACGAACGTGTGCAACCCCGACGGCTGCAACACCACGAACGGCTGGTGCCGCACCGACTGCTCGTCGGGTGGCAACGCGGTGTGCGCGGCGACGTCGCAGTGCGTGACCGAGGGTGGCTTCTGCGCGTGCACGGCCGGCTCGACGTGCCGCACGAACGCGACGTGCCACACGTCGACGGGGCTGTGCGGTTGCCAGAACGATGCGTTCTGCCCGACCGGCCGCACGTGCCATCTCATGTCGGGTGAGTGCCGTTAGGGGCGTATCGACGTCCGTTCGCGCTGAGCGGAGGCCGCCAGGCCGAAGTCGAAGCGGTTGCGGCAGGCGCTTTCGTGCGCCCTTCGACTTCGCGCTTCGCGCTCCGCTCAGGGTGAGCGGCGTGAGCTCAGCGCAGCACGCGCTTGAGCAGCGACTCGGAGCCCACGTCGATGTCGACGATGGCGTCGCCGGGCTCCATGCGGCCGGCCGAGTTGTCGAGCGTGGTGACGACGGTCTCGCTGCTCACCGCGTTGACCGTCGTCTTGGCGCGATACGCGCCGAGCGCGATGGTCGCGGTCTGCCCCTCACGCACCTCGGCCGCCTGAACGGGGTCGAGGGTGGCGGTGAGCCGCAGCTGGCGGGTGTCTTCGAGCCGCAAGAGCTGCTGCCCCTGCCGGCTGTGGCCTCCCTCGCGCACGAAGACGTCGGCGACGCGCCCCTCGGTCGGAGCCGTGATGCCCTCGCCGCCCTCGAAGGTCACCAGGGGCTCGCCGGCGCGCACCCACTGGCCTTCGGCGACGTGCACCCTCTGAACCACGGCGTCGCGCGGCACCTCGACGCGCGTCACGGCGATGGGGTCGAGCCGGCCGGGCGCGCTGACCACCTCGGGTAGCGGCAAGAGCAGCGCGGCGAGGCCCGCGGCGAGCACGAGGCCGAGCACCACCATCGGCACCCACGACCTGCGCACCGACCTCAGCTCGGCGCGCTCGAGCGGCGGTGAGGCGCGCGGCGGAGCCGGCACCTTGAGCCACTCGCTCTCGGCGCGAGACCACGTGCGAACGAACGGCTCGGCGCCGACGCCGTCGGGGTTCTGGTCGAGCCACGCACGCAGCGCGCGGGCCTCTTCGAGCGCGGGCGCGGTGGCGAGCAGGCGGTCGAGCAGATCTCTCGTGTGCTGCACGTCGCCGCGGCGCAGCGCCTTCAAGGCGGCCTGAAACTGCATGCGCACGCCTTCGTCCCACTCGTCGCGCAGCGACCACGGAGACACCGGCGACGACGCCTCACCGGCGCTGCGCGCGAGCAACCCGTGCCCCTGCAGGTGCCGAATGAACGCATCGAGCGCGCTCAGCGACAGCGGCAGGCCGATGCGGTTCGCGCGGCCCACGACGTCTTCTGCCGTGCGACGCCCGTCGAGCAACCGCGCGAGCGACAGCTCGAAGCCGTGCAGCCGTGTGCTCTCGCCGTGGCCGATCGGGCGAATGTGAATGACCTCGGCGCCGGTGCCCGTCGGCCGCCGGCTGAACACGACATCGCCACGAAGTTTGGGCACGAGGTCGTTCGGGGACAGTCGATTCATGTTCGGGCTCCTTGTGCGTCTTCGGAACACATAACGGCAGACGCGCCGCGAAGCTTCTGGTCGCTGCGCTCCCGTTTCCGCGCCAGAGGCGCGGGGCCGTCGTTACCGAGCCGAAACACCTACTCGTCGAGCGTCATCTTCTCTTCGACGTCGGCCTCGGTGAGCACCGGGTCGGGCAGCGTGTCGAGCATCGGCCGCAGCACGTTCATCGCTGCGGGCACGTAGCGCTCGACCTCGGCGCCGTTCTCACGGCCGTAGTTCGCGGCGACCTCTTTCAGGCCCTCGTCGTACGCCTTGAACGACCCGCCGGCTTCGGAGGCCCAGACCTCGGCGCCGTCGGCACACTTGATGAGCGAAGCCTTCACGCTGAGCTCGACGCCCTCACCTTGCGCCCTCGCGGTGGGCTGCAGCCACAAGAGGGCGTCGAGGCCTTCGGCGCACTCGGCGCCGCGGTCGAGGTCGGCGGCCTTCGCCGAGTCGGCCTTCACCAGGAAGTTGCGCTTCATGTGCACGTAGCGGCGCGCGACGCGCGCGAGCATCGCGCCGGTCTTTTCGCTGCCCTCGGGCAGGGGCTGCACCACGACGGCGATGCGCTTCACCTTCTCGCGGCCGTCGGTTTCCCACCCCGGGGCGAGGCGAGACATCTTCACGACCGAGCACGACGAGAGAATGACGAGCAGCGAGATGGGTAGGGCGCGCACGGTGGCGCGTTCTAGCCCGCTTCAGGCAGCGCGCGCTTCGGCGATTTTGCGTGCGATGCGCACCATGAATAGCGGGTCGACGGGCTTCACCACGTAGTCGTCGGCGCCGAGAATGAGGCAGTCGTGGCGCGTCAGCTGGTCTTCGACGCCGGTCAGCATCACGACCCGAATGTCGCGCGTCGCCGGGTCGTTCTTCAGCCGCGCGAGCACGTCGCGCCCGTCGTGGTTGCGCTGGTTGATGTCGAGCACGATGACCTCGGGCAGCACCTCTTTCGCCATCTCGACGACCTGACCTGCGTCGCTCTCTGCGACGGGGTCCAACCCCTCGTGACGCGCCGAGCGCGACAGCGAGCGAATGACGAGGTCATCGTCGTCGCTGATCAGCACGCGGGGCACGTGGGCCTTCACCTGCACGACCTTCTTCAGCGCCTCGATGCTCTGCAGCCGCAGCGGCAGGCCGAGGAACACGAACGCGCCGTCGGCCACACACTGCGCCCGAACCTCGGCGGTCACCTCGAAGCCCATCAGCGCGACGCGAACCATGCGCGTGCCCGGGTGCTCGCGCAGCCGCTTGAGCAGGTCGGTGCTGCCCAGCGTCGTGTCGACGAGCACCACGTCGGGGGCGCCCTGAGCGCAGTGCCACACGACTTCATCGGCGGACGTCGCGGTCGACACCTGCCAGCCGGTGGCGCGGAACTGCCGCGAGATGGAGGCTGCGATCGCTGCGTCGGGCTCGGCAATCAAGATGCTCGGTGCGCTCATACGTGAGCAGGGCTTGAGCAATGCTCTTGCCGGGCCGACTCCCGCGGATCTGCTCGGGTAACAAGCAGGTCACGACTGCGGGGGCGGGTCTGCCCTTACCCCTGACACCGTGCGATAACGACCACACGAACGTGTCGTTCCGGTCCGTCTCAATCGCGAGCTGCGTGCTCATCTCACTGTCGGCCTGCCCGGGCGCCAAAGAGTGTGTGCCCGGCATGTCGTACACCTGCTACCCGGGCCCCGAAGGCACCATCAACGTCGGCAACTGCCACGCAGGCAGCTTCTTGTGCCCCGCGAGCGGCATGAACGAGCCGTGCAGCGGAGCCGTCGTGCCGCAGGGCGAGCTGTGCGACGGCGAAGACAACGACTGCGACGGTGAGGTCGACGAGAACGCGACGAACGCCTGTGGCGGCTGCGGCGAGCTCTTCGAGGCGCTCGGCACGGCGTGCTCGGCCTGCGGCACCTGGCAGTGCGCCGGCACCGACGGCGTCGTGTGCACCGGCGGCGCAGTGAACAACTGCTTTCAGTGCAACGCGCCGAACGTCATGAACCTGGGTGCAGGTTGTGTCGGCGCGAACGGCTGCATGGGCACCACCATCTGCAACCCCGAAGACGGCGGCGTGGGCGCCTTCTGCTCGGGGGCGCGCCGCAACAACTGCAACGTGTGCGCAGCGCCCGACGTGCCCGACCTCGGCATGCCCTGCATGGCCGGCGGCTGCGCGGGTACGCTCGCGTGCAACAGCGCCGGCAACGGCACCGTGTGCACGGGCCCGGGCCGCAACAACTGCAATGCGTGCGCAGCGCCCGACGTGCCGAACCTCGGTCAGCGCTGCACGCTCACGGGGCCAGGCTGCGGAGTGCTGGTGTGCAACGCGGCGGGCACCGCGTCTGAGTGTGGGGCGGCGGTCGACGACCCCGACTCCGACACGGTGAAGGGCCCGTGCGACAACTGCCCCATGGTCTCGAACCTGAGCCAGGCCGACGGCGACGGCGACATGCGCGGCGACGCCTGCGACAACTGCCCGATGGCGTCGAACGCGGCGCAGAGCGACGGCGACGGCGATGGGCGCGGCGATGCGTGCGACAACTGCCCGGCGCTCGCGAACCCCGACCAGGCCAACGCCGACGGCGACGCGATGGGCGACGCGTGCGACCCCGACGACGACGGCGATGGCCGCGCCGACGCGATGGACAACTGCCCGACCATCGCGAACCCGGGCCAGGCCGACCAAGACTCCGACGGCAAGGGCGACGCGTGCGACAACTGCCCGGCCGTGTCGAACGCGAGCCAGGCCGACGGCGACTCCGACGGCAGGGGCGACGTCTGCGACAACTGCCCGATGGCGGCGAACGCGAGCCAGGCCGACGGCGACGCCGACACGAAGGGCGACGCGTGCGACAACTGCCCGGCGGCGTCGAACGTGGGCCAGGCCGACAACGACGGCGATGGGCGCGGCGACATCTGCGACAACTGCGCGACGGTGATGAACGCGAGCCAGGCCGATGCCGACGCCGACGGTCGGGGCGATGTCTGCGACGTCGTCATCTCTGAGGTGTCGGCGGGCACGAGCACCCGCGCGGGCGACGAGTTCGTCGAGCTCTACAACCCGGGGCCTGCGGTGGTGAACATCGCCGGGTGGAAGCTGCAGTACCGCGCTGCAGCCGGCAGCTCGTACATCTCGCTGGTGACGGTGCCGATGAACGTGACGATGCCTGCGCGCTCGTACTACCTCATCGCCTCGGGCGGCGCGTCGGGCTACTCGGGCGCGGTGACGCCCGACCTGACCCGAACCGGCACGCTCGACCTGTCGGGTGCGACGGCAGGCGGCCACGTGCGCTTCGGCCTGCCGACCATGAGCACCGCGCTGACGTTGCCCGACGGCGGCGCTGACCCGCTCGTCGCCGACACCGTCGGCTACGACGGCGCGGCGGGGCCCGAGGGCACAGCGGCTCCGGCACCCGCGTGGAGCTCGGGCTTCGGCACGCTCGAG
>JAEUJP010000848.1 GCA_016793725.1 Myxococcaceae bacterium
CCGTCGCCGCGCCACCTGCCGTCGCCGCGCCACCTGCCGTCGCCGCGCCACCTGCCGTCGCCGCGCCACCTGCCGTCGCCGCGCCACCCGCCGTGCCCGCGCCACCGGCCGTGCCCGCGCCACCCGCGCGACCGCCCGCCGTACCCGCGCCACCCGCCGTACCCGCGCCACCTGCGCGACCACCCGCCGTGCCCGCACCGCCGGCCGTGCCCGAGCCACCGCCCGTGCCGCCCTGGCACATGCCCGTGGTCATGTTGCAGGTCTGGCCGCCCTGGCAGACGACGCCAGCGCAGGGGTTGCTATTGCCGCTACACCCTGCAGCTACCAGGGCGAGCGCTGACACAGCCGTCGCGTAGAGGGAGAGTCTCATGGGCCGACCGCCTTAGCCCAAAAAGCACCGGGCCCGGTAGGCGAAAACGCCATGACCGGGCCCGGACACTGCCAAGAAAGAGTCTGGCTTACTTCTTCTTCTTCAGCTCTTCATCGATGAGCGCCTTGAACTGCTCGATCGGCTGGGCGCCGACGAGCTGGCGGCCGTTGATGAAGAACGTCGGCGTGCCGTTCGCGCCGATCGCCTGACCCTCGTTCGAGTCTTTCGTCACCTGCGCGTCGTACTTGTTCGAGTCGAGCGCCGACTTGAACTTGCCCATGTCGAGGCCGAGCTCCTGCGCGTAGCGCTCGAGCGAGGCGCGATCGAGCGCCTGCTGGTTCGCGAACATCTTGTCGTGCATCTCCCAGAACTTGCCCTGCTCGTTCGCCGCCATCGAGGCCTGGGCCGCGATGCGCGCGTTCTGGTGGAAGGGCAGCGGCTGGTGCTTGAACGCCACCTTGATCTTGCCCTCGTACTGCTTCTCGAGATCGTGCAGCGTCGGCACCACGCGCGAGCAGAACGGGCACTGAAAGTCGCTGAACGCGACGATCGTCACCGGCGCGTTCTTCGGGCCCTTCACCGGCGCGCCCGAGATGTCGATGTTCGCGACCGGCGCGGGCGCGGCAGGCGCACCCGGCTGCGCACCCTGCGGAGCCGCAGGCGCGTTCTTGATGCCGTCTTCGAGCAGCTTCTCGTACAGCTGGCCCGGCTTCACGCCGCTCGCGAGGATCTTGTCGGCGTGCTTGATCTCGTCGTCGATCATGCCCTTGAACGCCTCGAACGGCTGGGCGCCCACGAACTCACGACCGTTGATGAAGAACGTCGGGGTGCCGTTCGCACCGACCTCGTTGCCCGCCGCCGAGTCAGCCTCGACCTGCGCGCGGAACTTGCCGTTGTCGAGCGCCGCCTTGAACTTGCCCATGTCGAGGCCGATCTCCTGCGCGTACCGCTCGAGCGACGGGCGATCGAGCTGCTGCTGATTCGCGAAGAGCTTGTCGTGCATCGGCCAGAACTTGCCCTGCTCGTGCGCCGCCATCGCCGCCTCGGCCGCCGGCTTCGCGTTCTGGTGGAACGGGAGCGGCTGGTGACGAAAGACGATGCGCACGTCTTTGCCGTACGTGTCTTCGATCTGCTTCAGCGTCGGCACCACGCGCGAGCAGAACGGGCACTGAAAGTCGCTCCACGCGACGATCGTGACCTTCGCCGTCTTCGGGCCCTTCGCCGGCGCCTCATCAGGCACCTTCACGTTGCGCACGGCCGCGGGCGGCGGCGCCTGCGGAGCCGACGGCTGCGGGGGCGGAGCCTGCGGAGGCGGAGCCGCCGCCGCGCGCTCCATGATCTTCGCGTACACCTGGTTGGCCGGCGTGCCCTGGTTCACCAGCGCCTGCGCCTTGCCCATCTCTTCGTCGATCAGCGCCTTGAAGCGATCGATCGGCTGCGCGCCCGAGAGCTTGCGGCCGTTGATGAAGAACGCCGGCGTGCCGTTCGCGCCGAGCGAGCCCGCGAGCCCCTGGTCTTTCGCGATGACGTCGTTGATCGACGCCGCGCCGCGGTCGTTCTTCCACTTCGTCACGTCGAGGCCGACCTCCTGCGCGTAGCGCTCGAGCGAGCCCTCATCGAGGCTCTGCTGGTTGTCGAACATCTTGTGGTGCATCTCCCAGTACTTGCCCTGCATGCCGGCCGCGAGCGCAGCGGTGGCCGCCGGCTTCGCCTTGTCGTGAAACGAGAGCGGGTTCTGCTTCATCACGAAGCGAACCTTGTTGCCGTAGTCCGACTTGAGCTGCTTCATCGTGTTGTTCGCACGCGAGCAGAACGGGCACTGGTAGTCGCTGAACTCGACGATGGTCACGAGCGCCGTGTCGGGGCCCTCGACCGGCGAGCCCTCGACGGGCACGCGCAGCACCGTGTCGTCACCGCCGCCCTGCGGGCGCGCCGGTGCGGGTGAAGGGTTGTTCGGCGTCGGAGCCGCCGCGACCGGCTGGTTACCCCCGCCGCCCTGCGTGCCGCCCGTCGTACCTGACGCCATGCGGCCGACCGCGAAGCCGACCACGCCCCCGACCAGCAGCGCGATGATCACATTGGGTTTCATGAAAGGTTCTGCTCCTTTGGGTTATCCGGCAAAAAGCGCGCGGTTGATACAACGGGCACCTGCCCTTTACAACCGACGCGGTGAGTGACGTGAGCGAGCCCCGAGTTTCACCGTTCGAGGTCGACGCCCGCGGCAAGGCGTGCCCGATGCCCGTGCTCATGCTCGCCAAGGCCCTGCGCGCGCACCCGCTCGTGCAGCTCTTCGCCGACGACCCCGCGGCCCGCGGCGACGTGCTCGCGCTCTGCGAATCGGCCGGGCACGAAGTGGTGCAGCTGACCAGCGCCGGTAGACTGCTCACCGCCGTCGTCCGGCGAGGCCGATGACCCCGATCGAACAGCTCGAGGCAGACGTCGCGGGCGAAGAAGCCGAGCTGCAAACCGAGCTCGACCGCGCCCTCGCCCACTGGCGCGAGCTCGCCGCGCGGCTCAACACCCTCAAAGACCAGCTCGCCCAGGCGACCGGCGGAGGCATGCAGGTGCCGGGGCTCTCTTCGCGCGTCTCGGCGCTCGTGCTGCCCGAGCTCGAGCCCGGGCCCGTCGTCGAGCACAGCCGCTCGATGCGCAGAGAGGCCGTGGCGGCGCGGCGCGCGGCGATCGCCGACGTGAAGCAGCGGCTGCCCGAGTTCACCGCCTCGCTCGCGCGGCTCTCGTACAAGATCTCGGCTGAAGAAGGCGCCGTCGCCCACAACGTCGATCTCGCGCGGGCGGTCGCGCGTGAGGTGGCCGCGGCCGCGCGCAAGCTCGAGCTGGCCGGCGAAGATCTGCAGCCGCTCGGGCGCATGAAGCCCGCCCGCACCCAGCCGCGCGTGCGCGCGCAGGTGATGGTCGAGTTCTGCGCCCCCGACGGCCAGTGGCACAGCGGCTTCTCGACGAACCTCTCTGACGGCGGCGTCTTCATCGCGACCGTGCGGCCCGTCGCCATCGGCGCGGCGGTGAAGCTGCGCTTTCAGCTGCCCGGCGCCGCGCGCATCGAGTGCGGCGGGGTCGTGCGCTGGGTGCGGGGCGTGAACGACAAGCGCGCCGAGACGGTGCCGGGCCTCGGCGTTCAGTTCTCGGGCCTCAGCGACGACGCGAAGCGCGCCATCGACGCGTTCGTGCGCGAGCGAGACCCGGTGCTGGAATAGAAGGGGACAGGCTGGTTTTCCGGCGAGGCAGCGAACGAATCGCCTCAGCGCGCGCCCGGAAAAGCTGCCTGGCCCCGCGCTTCAAAGCGCAGCCAACAACCCGAACACCGGCACGGCGGGCACGGCCGTAATCACCCCGCCGACGCGCCGGCTCTTCGCCACCGCCGACACGATGAAGAAGTGCGCCGCGAAGAACAGCGCGGCCACCCCCATCATGATGCGGGCGCCCTCGCGCTCGCTGAAGCCATTCAGCGCGACCATCGCGATGAACGAGACGATGGCTCCGAAGCCGAGCAGTGCCATCGACACCAGCACCCCCAGCCCGATCTGCTTCAACATCACGTGAGTTGTAGCACGCGCTCTTCGAGCCGCTTGCCGCGCGTCACCCCGAGCACCAGCACGTCACGTGAGACGAGCAGCTTCAAGGTCGCAGTGATGACCACCTCGGGCGCCACCTTCGCTCCATCGAAGCGCACCACGAGCAGCTTGCCGTCGTTCTGCAGCGACGCCTCGACGACCCCGTCGAGCACCTGCACGTCATCGGCGGGCACGAAGCCCTTCGCGACCTGCACGCGGAACTCGGCCGCCTGACCCGTCATCTCTTCCATCGACGAGGCCGCCACCAGCTTGCCCTTGTCGAGCACGGCGGTGGCG
>JAEUJP010000854.1 GCA_016793725.1 Myxococcaceae bacterium
GTGGAAGTTCGGAGACCTCTGACCGTTGAAGCTCAGCGTCCTCGGGTGTCACGGTGGTGAGCTGCCTCGGTGCAAGAGCACCTGCTTTCTCGTCGATGGGGTGCTGGCGCTCGACGCCGGCTCGCTGACCAGCACGCTCTCGCTCGACGAGCTGCTCAAGGTCGATCACATCCTCCTCACGCACAGCCACTTCGATCACGTCAAAGATCTGCCGATGATGAGCGACCTCATCGTCGGCCGCCGCGACACCCCCGTCACCATCTGGTCGAGCGCCGAGTGCACCGCCACGTTGAAGAAGAACATGTTCAACGACGTGCTCTGGCCCGACTTCACCAAGATCAAGACGGCGAAGAAGAAGCCCGTGCTGCAGCTCAAGCAGTTCAAGGCCGGCGCGACGTTCAAGATCGGGCGCTACACGGTGAAGTCGATACCCGTCACGCACCCCGTCGAGTCGTGCGGCTTCGTCATCAGCGACGGCCAGACCGCGATGGCCATCAGCGGCGACACCGGCCCCACCACGAAGCTGTGGCAGGTGCTCAACAAGACGAAAGATCTGAAGGCACTGCTGCTCGAGACCAGCTTCCCCAGCTCGATGCAGTGGCTCGCCGACATCTCGGGCCACCTCACCCCGAAGACGCTCGCGGGCGAGCTCGACAAGTTCGACCGCAACGGCTGCGCCGTGCTGCTCTACCACTTGAAGCCCGCGTTCGTGACCCAGCTGAAAGACGAGCTGAAAGACCTGCCCGTTCAGGTGCTCGAGCTCGGTGACGCGTTCGAGTTCTGAAGGTATACGGCCCGGCATGTCGTCTTCGCTCGTCGTCGGCATCGCCGGCGGAACAGCTTCAGGCAAGACCACCGTCGCCCGAAAGATTCACGAAGCGCTGTCGCCCTCGCGCATCGTGCTCATCGATCAAGACAGCTACTACCGCGACCTGAAGCACCTCACGCTCGACGAGCGCCGCGAGGTCAACTTCGACCACCCCGACGCCTTCGACACCGAGCTGCTCGTGCATCACCTCAAGGCGCTCAAGGCCGGCGTGCCCATCAAGAAGCCGCAGTACGACTTCGTCACCTCGACGCGGCTGCCTTCGGTCAGCGAGCTGCACCCCGCCGACATCATCTTGATCGAGGGCATTCTCGTGCTGCACATCGAGCCGCTGCGCCGCGAGCTCGACGTGCGCATCTTCGTCGACGCCGAAGACGACGTGCGCATCATTCGCCGTCTCACCCGCGACATCAAAGAGCGCGGCCGCGACTTCGATCACGTCGTCGGTCAGTACTTCCGCCACGTGCGCCCGATGCACATGGGCTTCGTCGAGCCGAGCAAGCGCTGGGCAGACATCATCATCCCGCACGGCGGCAACAACGACACCGCCATCGACATGTTGGTGGGCGCGCTCCGGGCCCGCATGCAGCGAATGAGATGACGCGCGAGAGACCCGGCCACCGGAGTGGGACGCGCAGCGGCTTGGCCGTCGTGGCGGGGGCTCTCGCAGAGACATGAGCGACGAGCGCTACCAGCTCCTCGTCGAGAGCATTCGCGACTACGCCATCTTGCTGCTCGACGCCGAAGGGCGCGTGCAGAGCTGGAACCTGGGCGCGCAGGCCATCAAGGGGTGGGCCGCCGCCGAGATCATCGGCCAGCACTTTTCGGTCTTCTACACCCCCGCCGATCGTGACGCCGGCAAACCTGCGCTGCTGCTCGCCGAAGCCGCTGCGGCCGGCCGCGCGAGAGACCAGGGGCTGCGCGTGCGGCGAGATGGCACCACGTTCTGGGCCGACGTCGTCATCACGGCCTTGCGAGACGCTGGTGGCGCGCTGATCGGCTTCGGCAAGGTCACGCGAGACCTCACCGAGGTGAAGAAGGCCGAGCAGACCCGACTCGAGCTCTCGCAGGCCCGCGCAGCGCTCGAGTTGCGCGACGACTTTCTCTCGATCGCTTCGCACGAGCTCAAGACTCCGCTCGCCGCGATGCACCTCACGCTCGAGGGCATTCGGCGGCAGCTCAAAGACCCGGCGCAGCTGCAGCGGTTCGAGACCGCGATCGACTCCCACCGTCGGCTCGTGGCGCTCGCCGACTCGCTGCTCGATGCCAGCGCGATGGCCGGCGGTCGCCTCGTGCTGCAGCGCGCCCCATGCGACCTCGCCGACATCGTCGCCGGAGCCGCCCTGTCGTTCAGGCCCGCCGCCGCCGCCCAGGGCTGCACCCTGCAGGTGCGCATCGCGGGGCCCGTGCCGGGCATGCTCGACCCCGTGCGCCTCGGCCAGGTGGTGACGAACCTGCTCGGCAACGCAGCGAAGTACGCGCCGAACACCGCGATCGACGTCGACCTCTCGAGCTTTCAGGGCCAGGCGCTGCTCACCGTTCGCGACCGGGGCCCCGGCATACCGAAAGAAGATCGCGAGCGCGTGTTCGGCCGGTTCGAGCACGGCAGCGGCTTTCGCGACTGGGGTGGCTTGGGCCTCGGCCTCTACGCGGCGCGGCAGATCGTCGAGGGCCACGGCGGCACCATCGCCGCGCACGAGCCCGAAGGTGGGGGCGCGCTGCTCGCGGTGCGGCTCCCCGTCAATCCAACGACGTGAGAAACTCGCGCACGGGGCCCTTGATGCGCGCCACCTCTGAGAGCAGGTCGGCGTGCCCGCCCGGCGACGGTATCTCGTAGAACCGCGCCTTCGCGCCGGCGCTCGCGATCTGGTGGTACGTGTCGCGCACCTTCGTCGCCGGAGCCACCTCGTCGGGCGACCCCGCCACCAAGAGCGCCCGGCACGTGATCTTCTCGAGCGCCTCGGTCAGGTCGGCCCCGCCGTACGCCTGAGCGAGTGAGGCGTAGCAGCGCGCGTCGAAGTCGAGCATGAAGTCGTTCGCCTCGTCGGCGAGAAACGCCTCGACCGCCGCCGCGTCGCCGAACCGCTTCGTCAGCGCGTACTTGTCGTAGTGGCGCCGCAAGAAGTCGATGCGCGCCTTCTTGAGCGTGCCCGCGCGGTGGTGCGCCCAGGTGATGGTGAGCTCTTCGCGCAGGCCCTTCGGCAGCGCGGCGGCCGAGCCGATCGTGAGCACGCCAGCGACCAGGTCGGGGAAGAGGGCGGCCATCTTGAGGCCCACCATGCCGCCGAGGCCGACGCCGGCGACCACGCGCGGCTGCTTCACCCCGACGACGCGCATCGCGGCGGCCGCGGCGCGCGCCATGTCGGCGAGCGAAAACGCGTAGGGGTCGTCGTCGCCCTCGAGCATCGCGGCCGACGTCGAGCCGAAGGGGCTGCCGAGCAGGTTGAGCGAGACGACCCAATATTGGGCGGGGTCGATGGGCATGCCGCGGCCGACCAGGTTCGAGGCCCAGCCTTCGAGCGCGGCGTGCGAGTCGGTGAAGTCGTGGAGCAGCACGAGCGCCTTGTCGGGCGAGGGGTGGCCGTAGGCCTCCATCGCGATCTCGGCGTCGACGAGCAGACCGCCGGCCTCGAGCGGCAGCGCGACGGGCAGCTTCAGCACCTCCGAACGCTGGATCACCCGGCTGAAGCATCGTATGGATGCGCCATGAAGCGCTACCTCGGTTTGATCGTGGTCGTGGCGGGCGTCATCGCCGGCATGGTGTACGCATTCAAGAAGTGGGATCAGAAGACGGCCGAGACGCAGCGCGATCTCAACGCGGCCCGCATCAAGTCTGCTTACCTCGAGCGCGTCGCGTGGATCCGCGTCAACCCCGACGAGAAGTCGTACAAAGACGAGGTCGGCACGTTCTTTCGTTGGTACTTCAAAGAGGTCAACGATCACATCAACCGGTACGGCGGCAACCGCAAGTTCGACGACTACCTGACCGAGCTCGACGAGCGCTCCAAGAAGAAGAAGGGCGACGACGACAACTACGAAGAGAAGAAGGCCGCGTACGAGTACACGCGAAAGTTCTTCGACGACTTCCAGAGCGGCAAGTACGAGCCGTTGTGGACGTCGACCGACCACGGCATTCGGTGGGACATCGCCAGCACCACGCCGATGGGCGACAAGACCCGCTTCACCTTCGTGGTCTGGGGCATACCCGGTGAAGAGCGCGAGATCGACGACCGCAAGACGCGCAAGTGGGTCGTCAGCGCCAGCTTCAAGAGCAACTGGAAGATGTGGGACGAGAAGGGCAAGCTGTTCGGCGAGATGCCGGCCGAGGGGGTCGACATGAAGGTCGACGATCCGCAGCGCCGCATTCGCTGGTTCCCCCCGCAGATCATCGTCGGCCACTTCGACGTGCCCAAGATCCCCGCCGAGGTGAAGAACATCGAGATCAGCTTCACCCAGAGCACCCGCTCGCTGACCGGCACCGACATTCTCGCGAACCACCTGTGGAAGCTCGACCTCCCCGCCGAGTGGAAGCTCGCGGCCGGCCAGAAGTGGGAGGGCGCGCAAGACTCCGTGCGCCCCGAAGACGAGATCAACGCCCGCGTCGACGAAGCGAAGAAGAAGAAGAACAACAACTGAGAGCCCGCGCGTGCTCTTCAAGACGGGGGCTGAAGCCGCCCCTCGTCGACGGGCATGCGCGTGCCGACGGGCCTGGGGCTCAGCGAGCCCGCCCACCCGCGACGCGTTTCGAGCGTGGCTCGGCGGGCGCATCATCTCGTCACTTCAGTGAGAGTCGATGAACGCGCTCGGGCGTAAGGGGTGCGCCGGGCACGTGTACACGTACACCACGGCACCGTCGCCCAGCGTGAGCTCGGGCTCGAACACGTCGCCCACCGAAAACGAGAAGGTCTGCTTCGCCTGGCACTCGGGGCACAGGGCAGGGTGCTCGTTCTGAATCAGCTCGGGCTCGCCGCCCTTCAACACCAGCATCTCGGTCGAGAGCTCGTGCGTCAAAAGCCCCGGCATCAGCACGTACGGGAGCAGCCGCTCCGGCGCGTCGCCGTGCCCTTCGAGCAGCGCCGCCAGGCCCTTCACGTTCGCGAGCAGGCCGCGGGGCTCCCAGGTGCCCGGCAGCTTCAGCGGTGAGAGCAGCCGCTTCGTCAGCACCTGCACCGCGGGAGGAGCCGGCAGCGGCGGTACGTCTTCAGCGCGCACCGCCAGCACATGATCTTCGGCGTAGAACACGCTCACACCGTCGACCTCGCCCAGGTGCACGGCGCCCTCTTCGGGCCATTGGCGAAGCCGCGGCAGCCCGCCCAACCACGACGTGCCGCTCGCTGCGGGCCGAAGAAGCACCGGCACCGTGCCCGCCGCGTCGATGAGGGTGCGCGCCTGGGCCACGACGTCGGGCGGCAGCCGCCCCGCCTTCTTGCGCGTCGCGACGCGCCTTAAGTTGAAGGCGACCAGCCCCAGCCCCGCCGCCAGCACCAGGCCTGCACACAGCGCCCCGGGCAGCCAATCGTTCATCACACCACCGAAAGCTGTGCCGCGAGCTTGAGCGCCTTCAAGAGGCCGTTTTCCATCAGCAGGTAGAGGTTCAGCTGCCGGTCGGCGCCGAGCGCCGTGAGCGCCGGGCCCACCTTCACCTCGGCGAGCAGGCGGCCGCTGCGCGGGTCGACCGCGCGCACCGTCTCGCCCGCGAGCACCACGACGCCGCGCGCGTGCGCGGGGCCCACGCGGTGGGGCAGCTCGATGCCCGCCGTGCCGAGCACCCAGTCAATCTGCCCGTCAGACGACACGAACGTTGCCGCGCCCCGCGAGTCTTGCACCAGCGCCCCGTGCGACAACCCCAGCACGAACAGCCGAGACCCCTCGAGCGGCAGCACGCGCTCCCACAGCTGCTCGCCGCCGCGCGAGAACGCCTGCAGCCACACCTTGCCGCCGCGGCGCCCCGCGAGCAGCACCCGCCCGCGGAACATCACCGGCGCCGACGGCCGCTCGAGCTGCAGCTCTTTGCTCCACAAGAGCGTGCCGGTCGTGAGGTCGGCCGCGATCAGCGCCGAACGTTCGCCGCGGGCGAGCAGGGCCAGCAGCCGCTTGCCGGCCGCCACCACCGGCGCCGTGAAGGGCAACGACGCCCGAATGCGAAAGCGCGTCACCCCGCCGCTGAGATCGAGCCCGAGCAGCGCGCCGGTGTCGGTCGCGAGGAGCACCCGATCACCGTGCACCGAGACGTGCCCGGTCTGCGCGCGCGCAGGGTCGACGCGCCACTGCTCGGCGCCGGTCGCCTCAGAGAAGCAGGCCACGCCGCGGTTCGCGAGCGACACGAGCAGCGAGCCCCCGACGCGAAAGATGGGCCCTTTGAGCTGCGGCCCGTCGTAGTCGCGCAGCCAGCGCGCCTCTTTGCCGTTGCCCTCGAAGAACAACAGCCGCCCCTTGTTCGTCACCAGCGCGCGCCCGTCGTCGCTGACGTTCAGCCCGCCCGCCTCGACGCGGCGATGGAGCACGCGCCCGTCGGTGTGAAACGCCATCGCCGAGTGCTGCGTGACGACGATCGGCCCCTTCGCGGCGAGCCACAGCTCACCTTCGCCCTCGAGGCCCGGCGTCTCTTTTTCCCACCGCGTCGCGAACCGCAGCCGGCGCAGGGCGCCCGGCCCGGTCAGCCGCTTGCCGGCCGAGCGCTTCGCGCGCGGCCTGCCGCCCGACGGCCCGTGCGCCGGCGTGGGTTGCCGCAGCACCGCGAGCCCCTCTTGGCAGCGCTCGGCGAGCGCCTCGACGTACGGGTTCACCGACAGGGCGGGGTTGCGCGAGGTCAGCGCGAAGCACAGCTTGAGGCCGAGCGTGAACACCTCGGCGGGTGTGGTCGCCATCGACGGGCCGAGCGCGACCAGCTCGCTCTCGCCCATCGCGCTCGCGCGCCGGCTCGCCTCGAGGATCATGAGAAACGGCAGCCCCTTCTCGACCCGGCCGTCGGCGGCGAGCAGCTCGCCTCCGATCAGCAGCGGCGGCAGCGCAGCGAGGCTCTTGCGCCTCCACGCGAGGCTGCGGCCGACTCCGTCTTCGAGCCGGAAGCCCAGCGCTTGCCCTCGCGCCGACTCGAGGTGGCTGAACAGGCCCGGGTCGGTCGCCGCCACGTCTTTCGCGTGCTGCGCAGCGACCAGGCGCCGCGAGGCCGTCTGGAGCTGCGTCATTCGCTGCGAGCGCGCGAGCTCGGGCGCCTTCTCGCGCACGTCACGCAGCAGCGCCTCACCACAGCGCGCCGCCGCCTGGCCGAGCTCGAGCAGGTCGAGGGTGAGCGGCCCGCGCAAGACCCTGGCGCTTCTGCCCAGTGACAGCACCGACAGCTCGACGTCAGGCCCGCCGCGCCGAAAGAGGCACAGCTCGAGCTCGGCTTCGGTGAGCGACACCTGGCCCGCCCGTTCGCCGCCGAGCACGAGCGCGCTCACCGCCTCGACGACCGCCGGCACCGCGCGCGTGAGCGGCTCGTCGCCCGCGCCCTGCAGCAGGTCGACTCCGTCGAGCTCGAGCGAGAGCGCGTCCTGAGGCTCGTCGCCTCCGGTTTCGTGCTTCCAACTCTGCCCCAAGCGGAATCGAATCATGTATGTTTGGCGCCCCTGCTGACTCTATCGTCGCAAGCGGCCGATTTTCTGAAGGAAAACTCTGCCCCATGTCGAGGCAAACCTGAAAGCGTATCTCGATGACATTTTATGAAGCGGCACTGCGGGTGCTCGAAGAAGCGAAGCGACCCCTGACGCATGACGAAATCACCAAGCTCTCCCTCGAGAAGGGGCTGCTCTCACACATCGGTAAGACTCCCGAGATCACCATGTTGTCACGGCTGGCCGCGATGGCGAAAAGACCTCGCGACCGCAAAGTGATGGTGACCGCGAAAGACACCTTTGCCCTGGCGGAATGGATGCTCCCTGAAGACACCGTCGCGCTCGAGACCACGGGCGTCGCCGAGCCGAACCCCGAAGAGTCAGTGCCCCAGTATCGCCCGACCGAGCGGCACCCCGAGCCGCGCGGCGACTACGTGCGCGCCATCGGCCGCCAGGCCGAGCGCGAGCGCAAGCGCCGCGACGACGAGGGCCGGCGCAAGCGCTACCCGCCGGTCAGCGAGGTGGCGTTCGAGATTCTCACCGAGGCGGGCGCGGGCCTGACTCCGGGCGACGTGCTCGAGCGGGCGCGCAAAAAAGAGCTCGCCTCCGACGAGCTGTCGGTCGAGCAGCTCCTGCACGCGCTCCTCGACGACAACCAGCGGCGCATCGACTCGGGGCGGCGGCCGCAGTTCGCGTACTTCGGCGTCGAGGGCGCGCCACCCGAGCTCAAGCTCGATGCGGGAGGCGAAACCCCCCCGAACGACGTGCAGCTCCAGTTCGCCGGCAACGCCGGCGTGCCGGTCGAGAACGGGCGCCCCGTGTTGCGCCACCAGAGCCAGAAGCTCGAGGCGACGCAGGTGTCGGCCGAAGATCTCGCGACGATTCAGAGCGCGCGGCAGGCCGGCAAAGACGCCCGCCGTGCGATGGCCCGCGTGCTGAAGAAGAAGCTCGCCGAGCTCGACCCCGGCACGTTCGAGAAGTCGGTCGTGCGCATGATGCACAAGCTCTCGTTTCGCGAGGTCAAGGTCGCGAAGCGCTCGAAAGACGGCCCGCTGCTCACGGCGCGCCGCCGCGACGGCAGCCTCGAGCTTCGCTACGCGGTGCGGCTGCTCAAAGGCAACACGAACGTCGAGCGGCGGCACGTGCAAGAGCTGCGGCGCGACCTCGGCCACTA
Source organism: Myxococcaceae bacterium (assembly GCA_016793725.1). Lineage (GTDB taxonomy): Bacteria > Myxococcota > Myxococcia > Myxococcales > Myxococcaceae > Xiheicaenimonas > Xiheicaenimonas phototrophica. The sequence goes on from JAEUJP010000854.1 coordinate 8,597, forward strand.
CAGCGCCCACGTGGGCCTGCTCGTCGGAGCCGGCGACGTGCGCGGCGACGCGAAGAGCGACGCGCTCGCCGGCGCGCTCGTCTTTCTCTGGTGCGGTGAGGGCCTCGCAGAACAGTTCTTCGAGGCGCAGATCGGCGTGAAGGTGCAGACGGTCGAGCTGTACGAGATCGACGAGGCCTTCTTCGAAGAAGCCCGGGTCGACGCCGAAGAGGCGCGCAAGCGCCGCGAAGAGCGGCACGCCGAGCGCGATCGCGCCGAACCGCCGGCTCCCCGCGACACGTCGGTCGCTCCTGCGGGTGAAGGTGAAGCGGCCCCCGTCGGCGATGCGCCGGCTGAAGCCGTCTCTGAGGCGGCCCCCGGGGTGGAAGGTGACGACGGCGCCGATGACGGTGAAGACGGCGAAGAGGGTGATGACGAAGTGTCGGCCGAGGGCGCGCCGGGCGGTCAGCCGGGGCAGCCCGGTCAGCCCGGGCTGCCGGGGCAGGGCCGCCGCCGCCGCCGCCGCCGTCGCGGTCGCCGCGGCAAGGGGCCTGGCGGGCCTGGCGGGCCCGGCGGTCAGGGGCCACGACCCGAGGGTACGCCGCCCGGAGTTCCGTCGGCACAGCCGGCGTCTACCGACTCCGGAGGCGGGGGCGACTCCGCTCCGTCGGCGCCGCCGCCTGCTCCGCCGCCTGCGCCGCCGTCGGGTGGCGGTGGTGGTGAGCCCGGCCCGGCGGTGTGATGCGGGTTCTGCTCGTCGTCTGTGCCGGTCTCGCCGCAGCGTGCACGCGCGGCGAGAAGCCGGTCTACGAGCGCGTGAACCTCGAGCTTGCGGGCAACGACGACGCGTCGATTCTCGGCTGGGCCGAGAGCGACGTGAAGGCGCAGCTCGAAGCGGCGCTGAAGGCCGAGCGCTTCGTGGCCGCGGCCGAGGTGAAGGAGCCGAAGAACCCGTGGCGCATCGAGGCTGCGGTGGGCCTCGCCGAGGTTCGGGCGAACGACCCCGACGCGCCGTCGAAGGCGTCGGTCGGCCTCGTGCTGAGCCGAAGAGGCGACGACACGGATCGTGAGATCGTGGGCAAGGGCACCGCGACGGTCAAGGGGCAGAGCCTCGACGAGCGCCGCGACGCCGCCCGCGCCGCGCTCGAGCTCGCGCTCAAAGACGCGGCGAGCGGGGCTGCCCTGCTCATCTCGCTGCTCACGAAGACCGACGCCGAGCTCGTCGCGCTGAAAGACGAGCGGGCGAAAGAGCTCGCCTTGAGCCTGCTCGCCGAGCGCGGCAACCCGGCCGCGCTCGAGCCGCTGCTCGAGAAGCTGAAGAGCGACGATCTCGATCAGATGCGGCGGGCGATCGGGGGCCTGTTGAGCCTGAAAGATCTGCGCGCGGTGCCGGCGCTCATCGAGGCCTCGCGTGCGCGTGATGACACGTTTCAGCGCGAGATCGTCTTCGCGCTCGGCGCGCTCGGCGGCGACGAGGCCGAGGCGTACCTGCAGATCATCGCCGACGGTCACGATCTGCCCCTGATGCGCGCGTCGGCGCAGGCCGCGCTCGACGAGCTGAAAGCCCGCAAGGCCGGCGGCCTCAACCGAAGAAAGGCGACTCCATGATGCGCGGTGTCTGGCTGGGTGGCTTGTTGTCGATCGCGTGCGCGACCACCGGCAAGGGGCAGGCGGCGCAGGTCTCGCCGGTCGCCGAGTACTACCCGCTCGCCGTCGGCAACACCTGGGCCTACGAGGGCACGATGTTGGGCGGGCCGGCGAAGTTCGACATTCACATCTTGAGCGAAGACCAGGGCCGCTTCACCGACTCGCAACAGAACGTGCTGCGCGTCGACGGGTTCGGCATTCGAGACGAGAAGCGCTACCTCTTGCGCACGCCGCTCGAGGTCGGCACGAAGTGGAACAACGTGGTCTCGATCTCATCGTACGAGCAGTACTCGATCATCGAGGCCGGGCAGGCGTGCGACGCGCCAGCCGGCGCGTTCAAGGGCTGCGTCGTCGTCGAGAGCCGCAACAAGGACGAGGGCTCGCGCCTGCTGGTCGCGACGCTCACCTTCGCTCCGAGGGTCGGCCTCGTGCGCATCGAGACCGTGCTCGAAGAGAACGGCAAACGAATACCCCAGTCGCGCATCGAGCTCGTGAAGTACGAGCTGAAGGGCGCGGCCCAACCGTCGCCGTAGGTGTGTGGGGCAGGGCGTGTGCGTGGCGAAGCGCGCGAAGTTGCTGGCGTGCGTTGACCGTGAAAGATCACACCGTTAGCCTTGGGAAGCCCCCATGGAGCTTCAAGAAGAACAGACGCAGGAAGAGATGATTCTCTCTTTCCTCGCCGAAGGTGGCGACGAGTTCACCTCGGGCGCAGCGCTGTCTGACAAGCTCGGGCTCTCGCGCACCGCGGTGTGGAAGCACGTCGAGCAGCTGCGCAAGCTCGGCTACCGCATCGAAGCGATACCCTCGCGCGGCTATCGGCTCACCGAGGTGCCCGATCGCCTCACGTCGCTCGAGCTCGACCCGCTGCTGTCGACGCGCGAGCTGGGCAACACGCTGCACGCGTTCGAGCGCGTCGAGTCGACGAACGTGACCGCGTTTCGGCTCGCGCAAGACGGCGCGGTGCACGGCGAGATCGTGGTCGCCGAAGAGCAGACCGACGGCAAGGGCCGCCGCGGCCGCACGTGGAGCTCCCCGCCCGGCAAGAACCTGTACTTCTCGGTGGTGCTGAGGCCCGAGCTGCCGCCGTCGCGGGCCGCCGAGCTGACGCTGGTGAGCGCGGTCGCGCTCGCCGAGACCCTCGTCGATGCCGGCGTGAAGGCCGAGATCAAGTGGCCGAACGATCTGCAGGTGGGCGGCAAGAAGATCGCGGGCATTCTCACCGAGCTGTCGGCCGACACCGAGAAGGTGCACTTCGTCGTCGTGGGCATCGGGGTGAACCTGAACTGCGACGCCGGCGATCTGGCCCCCGAGGTGCGCGAGCTCGCCACCAGCCTGAAGCTCGCCCGCGGGCAGCCGGTCATTCGGGCGCTGTTCGCGGCCGCGCTGTTCACCCGCCTCGAGGTCTGGCTCGACCGCCACGCCGCCGAAGGCTTCGCGCCGGTTCGTGATGCCTGGCGCGGCCTGTCGGCGACGCTCGGGCACGAGGTGCTGGTGAAGTCAGAGGCCCGAGAGCTGCGCGGGGTGGCCGAAGACATCGACGACGCCGGGGCGCTGCTGGTTCGCAGGGCTGACGGCACGGTCGAGCGGGTGCTCGCGGGCGACGTCGAGCAGGTGCGTTCGAAGAAGAGCTGAGTAGACTCTTCAGGCACATGCTGCTCGCGATCGACGTCGGCAACACCAACACCGTGCTGGGCGTGTACGAGGGCAGGGCGCTCCGCTCGAACTGGCGCGTCGAGACGAGCGCCCACCGCACGTACGACGAGTGGGGCATGCTGCTGCTCCAGATGCTCGCGCACGCGGGCATCGACGCGAAGACCGTGCGCGACGTCGCGGTCTCGAGCGTCGTGCCGCCGCTGCAGTTCAACCTCGAGCGCATGGCGCAGCGCTACTTCGGCAGCAAGCCGATGTTCGTGGGGCCCGGCGTGAAGACGGGCATGCCCATTCTCTACGACAACCCGCGCGAGGTCGGCGCCGACCGGGTGGTGAACGCCGTCGCCGCCTACGAGAAGCACAAGGGCGCGCTGATCGTGGTCGACTTCGGCACGGCCACCACGTTCGACGCGGTCACGGCGAAGGGCGAATACCTGGGGGGCGCGATCTGCCCCGGCATCACCATCGCGATGGAGGCCCTGTTCGAGCACGCCTCGAAGCTGCCGCGCGTCGAGTTCGCGCGGCCGCCGCACGTGATCGGCAAGAACACGGTGCACTCGATGCAGTCGGGGCTGGTGTACGGCTACGTGTCGCTGGTCGACGGCATCTGCGAGCGCATGAGGGCCGAGCTGGCGCGTGACGCGAAGGTGTTCGCGACCGGCGGCCTGGCGCCGCTGATCGCGTCTGAGTCGAAGGCCATCGCCGAGGTCGACGAGCTGCTCACGCTCGAAGGCCTGCGGCTCATCTGGGAGCGAAACCAATGAGCGACGAAGCCCCGCCTGCTGCAGCGCCCGCGGCCGAAGCGCCGCCGGCCGAGACGTTCGCGTGCCCGGTGTCGGCCGAGGCGCTGCCACCCGACAAGCGGAAGTTCGTCGACCCGAAGGCGCCGGCGCCGCTGAGATCGATGGGTGCCAAGGGCCTCGCGCCGATGGCGCCGCCCGACATGATCACGGCGCTGTTCATGTTGGCGTACGACCCCGACGAGAAGATTCGCGACACGGCGGTGGCGACGGCGGCGGGGCTGGCCGACCGGGTGCTGGCGCCGGCGCTGCGAGAAGAGCGGGTGCCGCCGCTGGTGCTCGGCTGGTTCCTCGACCTGTTCTGGGAAAAAGACGCCTACGCCGAGATGCTCATCTTGAACAGCGGCACGCCCGACGAGGCGGTCGCGCGGGTGGCGTCGAAGTGTGGCGTGCGCACGGCCGAGATCGTGGCGGGCAACCAGCTGCGTCTGTTGCGTCACGAAGACATCGTGCGGCAGCTGGCGCTGAACCCCTCGACCGAGGGCGCGCTGATCGACGGCGTCTGCGACTTCTCGGTGCGCTCGGGCCTGGTGCTGGCCGACGTGCCGCAGATGAAGGCTGCGCGGGTGCGGTTGTACGGCCCCGAGGCGGCAGAGGCGCCGCCCGACCCGGGCCCGACGGCAGACTCGGTGATCGCCGAGCTCGGGGTGGGCGAAGAGAGCTCGGCCCCGATGGAAGAGGGCAAGCGCCTCACGCTCTCGCAGCGCATCATGAAGATGAACATCGCCGAGAAGATCAAGCTGGCGACGAAGGGGAACAAAGAGGCGCGCAGCATTCTGATTCGCGACTCCAACAAGCTGGTCGCGGTGGCGGTGATTCGGAGCCCGCGCATCACCGACGGTGAGGTCTTGATGCAGGCGAACAACAAGACGGCGCAAGAAGAGATCTTGCGCATCATCTGCGCCGACCGGGAGTGGACGAAGATGTACCCGGTGAAGCTCGCGCTCGTGAGGAACCCGAAGGTGCCTCAGGCGATCGGCATGCGGTTTCTGTCGACGCTGCGCGAGACCGACGTGAAGAACCTCGCCCGAGACCGCAACGTGCCGAACGTCATTCAGATGACGGCGCGCAAGATGGTGGCGAAGAAAGACGAGCCGAAAAAAGAAGAGAAGTAGCCCGACGCCACGCAGCACGCGCGCGCGACGTTCGGCGTGACCGCGCGAGCAGGAATCGGCTCGAGCAGACGCTGCTCAGGCTTCGGCGATCTCGTCTTCAGAGATCACATCGATGTCGACGGGCTGCGAGTCGAGCTCGTTGATGATCTGCTGGAGCGTCTCTTTCGTCTTCTGATCGCGCTCTTCGTTCGACTTGATGCGCCCGTACAGCTTCTGCACGCGCTCGTCGTTCTTCGTGTCTTTCTCTTCGAGCTCGCCAATGCGCTTGCGCAGGCTGCCGATCTCGTCGGCGAAGGCGGCCGCCTGGGTCGTGAGCTGGTTCTTCGCCGAGTCGAGGTCGATCTGCGCCGTCTCGAGCTGCGAGCGCAGCTCATCGGCCTCGCTCGTGCGCGACTCGAGTTGACCCTTCGACGCTTCGAGCTCGCCCCGGGTCTCGGCGAGGTCGGCCTCGAGCCGCTGCTTGTCGTTCTCGAGATCCGAGCTCGTGCTCCGCAGCTGCTCGAGCTCGGCGTCGGCGCCCGCCAGGCGCGCCTGCACCTGCTCGAGCTCTGACTGAAGGGTGGTCAGCTTCGCGCCCGACGAGCGCGCCTCTTCTTTCGCCGAGATCAGCTGCTGGTCGATCTTCTTGCGCTCGGCCGACAGCTGGTCGGCCTTCGTGGTCAGCGTCTTGATCTGCGCGTCGCGGCGAGCGAGCTCACCCGACGACTCAGACGCCTGCTGCTCGAGCGCGTTGCTCTTCTCTTGCAGGTCGATGAGCTCTTTTTCTTTTTCGTTGAGCTCGTTCTTCAGCCGCAGAATCTCTTTGTCTTTTTTCGTGCCTGCGTCGCGGAGCGCGAACACCTCTTTGTCGCTCTTGCCGCCGCCTGCCCGCGAAGCCTCGAGCTCGGTGCGCTTCGCCTCGAGCTCGACCTCGACCTCGCGAAACTTCTGCTCGAGCTCGTCGGCGCGGTCTTTCGCGTCAGACAGGCTGCCGGTCAGCTCGGTCACCTTGCTGCGCAGCTCGAGCAGCTCGGCGTGCTCCGACGCGTGATTGGCGCTGGCTGCCGCGCCCGCAGCCGACGTGCGCCGCGGAGGCGACGCCGAAGGCGGAGGGGGCGGAGGCGCATCGGGCATGAACCCGACCGTCGTCTTCTGATCTTGCGAGTCGGAGCTCTCGTCTTCGACGTGCAGCTCTTCTTCGACGTGCAGCTCTTCGGCGACCGGCTCGCTCTCGGCAGACGCCGACGCGCCCTTGTCGTCGTCGAAGACCGCGTCGAGCATGTCGAGGTCGGGGTCACCCGCGACGGTCTCTTCACGTGTCGAGGGCTCGTTGTCGCCCGACGGCAGATCTTCGGCCGCCGGCCGTTCGCCGCCTTTGTCGTCTTCGGTGAGCAGCTCCGACAGCGACAGCGACTCGTCTTCGACGACCTCTTGTTCGGCCGCCGGCGGCTCGGGCATGCCGATCAGCTTGCCGATGGGCTCGACGATCTTCGAGCCCTCGAAGGGCTTCGCCAGATAGTCATCGGCCTTCTTCGTCTTCAGCTTGCGGTGCTGCGCGAAGCCGTCGGGGTTGCCGATGATCACCACGGGGATCTGGCGAAGATCTTCGTCGCCCTTCAGCTTGCCGCAGATGATGTACCCGTTCTGACCGGCGCTCAGGTCGACTGCGAGCACGATGAGCTGGGGCTTGGTCTTGCGAACCAGCTCGACACACCCTTTACCGTCGGTGGTCTCTTCGACGCTGAAGCCCTTCGAGGTGAGCGCCTCACGCATGGCGCGCGACAGGGTGCCGTCGCTCTCGACGATCAAGATGTTCTTGGACATGAGGAACTGCACCGAACGCTACTACCCCGAGGGCGGGTTGTCTTTTGTTCAGTGTGGGTAGCTGGCGGGCACCAGCATCGGCGCTGAGCGCGGCGCCTGCAGCGGCGGCACCATCTGCCGAATGTCGTCGTCGTTCAAATCGCTTACGAGCGTGTACACGACGTCGCCGTCGCGCCAGGTGACGGTGTTGAAGCCGTTCGAGCGGTCGACCGATGGCTCGGTCGTCACGTCGACGTCGCCGGGCTTGTCGCTGTAGACGAACAGGCCCAGCCGCCGGTTGCCCTCGGCCGCGAAGCGAATGTACGCGGCCGGGCGGTCGCGCACGTTGATGAGCCGCCCGCCCGTCAGGCCCGCGTTCTGGTAGCGCGGCACGGCGACGCGGTGGTCGAGCTTGCCGTCGTTGAACCAGGCCTCGAGCTGCTCGGCGCTCGGCTTCTCGATCTCGAGCGGGTAGGCGCGCGCGTGCCGGTTCACGGCGTCTTCGACGTAGAGCTTGCGCTGGTAGCTGCGCCAGCCGGTGTGCGCCGCCACGGTACAGACGGCGAGCCCCGCCGCAGCGGCAGCGAGCTTCGACACGGCCGAATAGCGGCGTCGTTTTGTCTCACCCTGCAGCTGCTCGGTCAGCTTCGCGCGCAGGCTCTCGGGAGCCGCGACGGCGCCCTGCCTGGCGCGGGTGCGAATGAGCAGCAACATCTTGCTCTCGCGGTCGACCTCGGCCCGGCAGCCCTCACACGATGCGAGGTGGCTCTCGAACTCGACGCGATCGCCCTCGACCAGCTCACCGTCGAGGTACGGGTACAGGTGGTTGTCGAGCTGGCGACAGGGCATTTTGCGACTTGAAACGTTCAGCTAACCGAGGTTCTTCCGGCTGCGGTACTCGGTCAGGTCGATGGGGCCTTCGTTGGGGGTCGCATTAGCGTACGCCTGAAGGTGTTTCTGCAACAGCTTCCGGCCTCGGAACAAGCGGCTCATGACCGTACCCACCGGCACATCGAGGATCTCGGCGATCTCGCGGTAGCTGAACTCCTGGAGGTCGGCGAGGATCACGACCATGCGGAAGTCGATCGGCAGCCGGTCGATGGCCTGCAGCACCTCTTCCGACAACAGCCGGTCGAGCAGGTGATCTTCGGGGTTCGCCGCCGTCTCGGTCGCGTCGGCCGAGAACAGCTGCGCCGTCACCGACTCGCGCTCGGAGCCCTCGCTGAACGACCGCTCTTTCACCTGGCGGCGGTACTTGTTGATGAAGGTGTTCGTGAGAATCTTGAACAGCCACGCCCGAAAGTTCGTGCCCCGCTCGAACTTGTCGAAGAACCGGTACGCCCGCATGAACGCGTCTTGCACCAGATCTTCAGCGTCGCGGTCGGAGTGCGTCAGCCGAAGCGCCGACGCGTACAGCCCGTCGAGGCACGGCATCGCCAGCTGTTCGAACTCCGCCTTCATTTGAGCGTTCGACTTCAGCCCCAACATTGGTCGCCCTCGCAGAACGTGAGTAAACGCCGGTCGACAGCCGGCCATTCCTCACCATGTGCATGGCGGGTGCCGGCGCAAGGGGTGCCTCAAGTGCTCGAAATTTCTAAGGTTGAGTGGAGCTGCTGCGCAGCAACAGTGTCGATTTGTCAGCGCAGCCGCTTCAAGGGGCCGTGGGCAGGGCGGCTACGCCTGCGCAGTCGGCTGCGCGGCCTTCTTCTTCGCAGCGGGCTTCAGCGCCTTCGCCGCAGCCGGCGGCGCGTCGTGCTTCTCGACCGCGCCGTTCGACTTCTTGGGCGAGCCCCCGATCGCCGTCTCGATCGGCACGTACGGGTAGCCGAGATCGCGCGCGACCGCCTCGTAGGTGACGTGACCGCCGTACGTGTTGAGCCCGCGCGCGAGCGCCTTGTCGGCGCGAATCGCGGCCACGACGCCGAGGTCGGCGATGTGGCGGCCGTAGGGGCGGGTGGCGTTGGTGAGCGCAAACGTCGACGTGCGTGGCACCGCGCCCGGCATGTTCGCGACGCAGTAGTGAACGACGCCCGCGACCTCGTACGTCGGGTTCTCGTGGGTGGTCGGCCGGCAGGTCTCGATGCAGCCGCCCTGATCGACCGCGACGTCGACGACGACGCTGCCCTTGCTCATCTTCTTGATGAGCTCTTTGCTGACGAGCTTCGGCGCCTTCGCGCCCGGGATCAGCACGCCGCCGACGACCAGGTCGCTCTCTCTGCAGCAGCGCTCGATGTTCTCGCTGTCGGAGTTCAGCGTCGTCACCGCGCCCTGGAAGATGTCGTCGAGGTACGTCAGCCGCTCGAGGTTGACGTCGAGAATCGTGACGTCGGCGCCCATGCCGAGCGCGACCTTCGCGGCGCTGGTGCCGACGACGCCGCCGCCGATGATCGCGACCTTGCCGCGGCGAACGCCCGGCACGCCGCCGAGCAGAATGCCCTTGCCGCCGTGCGTCTTCTCGAGCGACGCGGCGCCGACCTGAATCGCCATCTTGCCCGCGATCTCGCTCATCGGCTTGAGCAGCGGCAGCGAGCCGTCTTCGGGCTGAATCGTCTCGTACGCGACCGCCGCGACCTTCTTCTCGACGAGCACCTTGCAGAGGTCGGGCACGGCCGCGAGGTGAAAGTACGTGTAGATGATCTGCCCGGTCTGAATGCGCTCGTACTCGGGCGCGATGGGCTCCTTGACCTTGATGATCATCTCGGACTTCTTCCAGAGATCGTTCGCCGCCTTCAGGATCTTGCAGCCGACGCGCTCATACTCGTGATCACGAATGCCGGCGCCTTCGCCCGCACCCTTCTCGACGTAGACCTTGTGGCCTGCGTTGACGAACGCCTTCGCGCCCGCAGGCACCAGCCCGACACGGTACTCGCGCGTCTTGATCTCTTTCGGCACTCCGATGATCACGTTTCTGCTCCGGTTGAGGGGTAGGGCAACGAACGTGAAAGTGCTCCCACAGTCAACCTCGATTGCGCTCGCGCTGCCCACCGCCGTTCACACCGCAGACAGGCCCCCTCACCCTGACTGATTCGCAGTCACCCGCACGTTTCAGTGCGACATAATGCGGCGAAACGACTCAGGGGTTTGAGTGGCTCGACGCTGGCAGTGCTGGCGACGTTCTTTGGGGAGGCTCCGCGTGCGAAACGTCGTCGTCGTCATCAGCCTGAGCCTCTGCGCCTGCGGCCTCTCGGGCTGCGAGGGCCTGGTGAAGGGCCCGGGCGGCGGGGCGACGCTCGACCCGAACACCGAGGTCGGCGTGTCGGGCATTCGGCGGCTCTCGCGGGTCGAGCTCGATCAGACGTTGGCCGACGTGCTCGGCGACACGGCGAGCCCGGCGCAGCAGCACATCGCTCCAGACCCGACGAACCCGTACGACAACGAGTTCAAGCAGCAGCTGCCGTCGGCGGCGCTCATCGAGTCGCTCGAGCGCATCGCGACCGAGGTGGCCGACCGGCTGATCGCGAGCCCGACGCGCTTCGCCGAAGAGGTGGGCTGCACGCCGCAGGGCCCGAGCGATGCGGCCTGCCTGCGCAGCTTCGTCGAGACGTTCGGCCTGCGGGCGCTGCGCCGGCCGCTGACCGAAGACGAGGTGCTGGGCTTCTTGGGCCTGCAGACGTTTGCGGTCGAGGCGAACGACTTCAAGGTGGGCGTGAAGCTCGTGGTGATGGCGATGCTGCAAGAGCCCGAGTTCGTCTACCGCGTCGAGATCGGCACGCCGGTCGCGGGTCGCGAAGGGGTGCAGAAGCTGAACGACTGGCACGTGGCGTCGCGGCTCTCGTACTTCTTGTGGGGCACGACGCCGCCGCCGTGGCTGCTCGACGCGGCGAAGAACGGGCAGCTGCAGACGTCGGCGGGCGTTCGTTCGGCGGCGCAGCGGCTCATCGATGATCCGCGCGCGCAGGCGAACGTCGAGCGCTTTCACGCGCTGTGGCTCGCGTACCACCGGCTCCCGCACGCGCCGAACCTGACGTCGGCGATGCAGGCCGAGAGCGCGGCGCTGGTGACGAAGGTCGTCTTTCAAGACAAGGGCGACTACTTCGACCTCTTCACGTCGGAGCAGACGTACATCAACCAGACGCTGGCGACGCACTACGGCATCACGGTGTTCTCGGGCGGCGCGACCGGCTTCGCGTGGACGCCGTATCGCACCGCGCCGCGCAAGGGCATCTTGAGCCACGGCTCGGTGCTCTCGGCCGGCGCGAAGTTCTCGGACACGAGCCCCACGCAGCGCGGCATCTTCATTCGCGAGCGGCTGTTCTGTCAGTCGGTGCCGCCGCCGCCGCCGGGGGTGAACGTCGACGAGATACCGTCGAGCCCGACGTCGAACTGCAAGATCGACCGGTACTCGGCGCACGCGTCGGTCGGCGGGTGCAAGAGCTGCCACCAGAACTTCGACCCCGTCGGGTTCGGCATCGAGAACTTCAATCGGGCGGGCCAGTTTCGCGCGACCGACGACGGGCAGCCGAGCTGCGCAATCTCGGGTCAAGGCGAGCTGACGGGGCTGCCGGGCGGCACACAGGCCTTTCAGGGGGTGGTGGGGCTCGCCGACCTGATGGTGGGGTCGGGCGACCTCGAGGCGTGCACGGTGAAGCAGGTGTACCGGTTCGCGATGGGGCGCCGCGAAGAGGCGTTCGACCTCGGGCTGCTCGACAAGCTGACGGCCTCGTTCAAAGACCACAACCGCTCGTTTCAGGGCCTCTTGCTCGACCTCGTGTCTGACGAGACCTTCGCCTTCCGGAGAGACGAATGAAGAAGGCAATTCGGCTGAGCCGCCGCGCGGCGCTCAAAGGCCTCGGTGGGGCGACCCTCGGGCTGCCGCTGCTCGAGTGCATGCTCGACGGGCGTGACGCGTACGCGCAGGCGGTGCCGCCCAGGCGGTACATCGTGTTCTTCGACGGGCAGTCGATCGGCGCCGACGGTGATTCGTCGCCGAACCAGGTGGTGCCGAACACGCTGGGGCCCGACTACGATCTCAAAGAGGCGCTGACGCCGCTCGGTGCGCTGAAGAGCGAGGTGAGCGTCGTCAGCGGTCTGAAGATTCCCTGGGCGGCCGAGAACGGCGGTGTCATACCTGCTGGCGGACGCGCCGACGTGCACCACGTGCAGTCGTTGTCGCCGATGCTGTCGGGCGTGCGCTCGAACGCGTCGCGCACGCGCAGCGAAGGGGCCACGTCAGACCAGGTGGCGGCCGACTTTCTCGCGTCGCCGGCGCAGGTGACGGCAGCGCGCAGGTCGCTGCAGTACCGCGTGCAGGCCGACTGGTATCTGTCGGTGTCGGCGGCGTACGGGCGCGACATCATCAGCTACCGCATGAACGGGGCGAACCCGGTGGCCCTGCCTCCGACGGTGAGCCCGCAGGCGGCGTTCTCGTCGCTGTTCGGCACGTTCGTGCCGACGGGGGTGAGCCCGGCCGAGATCGCGAAGTTTCAGTTCGACCTGAGGGCGCGGCGCAGCGTGCTCGACCTCGTGAAGCGCGACACGCAGAAGCTGATTCCTCAGCTGGGCACGGCCGACAAGGCGCGCATGCAGCGGCACTTCGACGAGCTGAGAGATCTCGAGCAGCGCATCGCGGCGATACCGCCGCCGCAGACGTCGACGTGCGTGAAGCCGACCGACCCGGGCGCCGACCCGGTCATCGGCAGCGCGCAGCCGTACAACATGAACACGATGGAAAATCAGTACAACCAGAACAGCGGCTACTCGAACGAAGAGCAGCGGGCGCGCGTGTTCTGCGATCTGATTCACATGGCGCTGGCGTGCGATCTGTCGCGCGTGGTGTCGCTGCAGATGACGATGTTCCAGTCGCACCTGAACATGTACCAGCTGACGGGGCAGGCGACCGACTGCCACGAGCTCGGCCACGGCGGCGTGCCGGGCGGCAACCGCGCGATGGCGAGGGGCATCGCGTGGCACGTGAAGTGGTACACGTACCTGATTCAGAAGTTCATCGACACGCCCGAGGCGAACGGGCGCATGATCGACAACATCGCGATGCCGTTCATCTTCGAGGGCGGCCACGGCCGTGACCCCGAGCAGAGCGCGTCGATGTCGTCGCACTCGACCGAAAACATGGTGGTGATGCTGGCGGGGCGGGCAGGGGGCCTCAAGCCCGGCAAACACATTCGGAAGATGAACCAGCACCCGGCCACCGTGCTCGTCAGCGCGCTGAAGGCGGTGGGCTACACGGGGAACAACCTGGGCGAGGTGACCGGCGAGGTGCCGGAGCTGTTCACGTGACGCTCGTCTCGGGCCGCTAAAGGGGGCGGCTCGAGGCGGTGTCACCGTCACGGCTCAGGCACGAGGAGCAGCTTCAGTGGAGGTGCTCGCTTGTGTCCCTCGAAGACGGTAAGCACCAGCACGTTCTTGGGCCGGACCGCATAGAGAATGCGGTAGCCCTTCATGACGACCTCGCGAACGTCATAGATCTCGAACTCAGGTACGACGCGACCGGTATTCGGCATGCGGGCGGCCTTGGCGACGCGCGCGTGCAGGCGTTCGACCCAGCGGGTGGCAGCCACAGGGTTGTCGTGAGCGATGTACGCCCAGATCTCGTCGAGATCGCGCAGCGCCCGGGGAGCCCAGCGAAGCTTCACCGGCGACGGCTCTTTCGGAGCTTCGTGGTTTGCTTTGCGAATGCGCCGAAACGTTTTTTCGCCCACATTTCGAACTCCTCATCGGAGATCGTGTCACCTGCGGCCTCAGCAGCGAGACCCTCGTCTATTGCCGAACGCACTCGCTCTGCGTAGATGATTCGGTCGTACTCGTGCGGCGAGATGACGACAGCGGCTGGCTCACCGTTCAGGGTGATGACCATGGGGCGGTTTTCTCGTCGCACGCGCTGAATCACTTCAGAGGCGCGGGCCTTGAATTTGGCGATCGGCAGGAAGTCGCGGGAGATTTCAGCAGGTCTCATAACGGGTCTGAATATGGTCCGTTAAGAGACCTCTAGCAATGGGCGCCCTATTGGCGGAAGGCCTGCACAGGCCAGCTCTGGCTCGTGCACGGAGTGCCGATACCGCCAAAACAGCCGCAGTCGGTCCCCGTGAACGTCGCCCGATAGGTGCCTCGCCATTCGTTGGGGCCCACGAAGCCGCCGTCGATCGTGAACGTCTCGGTGCAGCCACCACTCACCGAGGCCGCCGCGCGAACGTTGCCCGCCGGGCACGTGGTGGCCTCGCCCGACATCATTTCGGCTCCGTTCTGCGAAGGGCCCGCGATGACCGTCGTGCCGTTGCTCAAGATCTGGAACTGGCTCACGTTCAAGGTGACGAGACCGAAGCAGCACGTGTACGTGATCGCGCCGCCGTCTCTGACGTAGAGACCGTTCGGGTTGCAGCTCCCGCAGCCGTTGTCGACACCCGCTGCACAGTCGTCATCGATGCCGTTGCCGCACACCTCGGCGACGGGCCCGACCTGCCCCGCGCACACGCCGTAGACCCCTGCTGCGCACGTCGCCATGCCGTCGCGGCAGCGCCCGACGTTGCGCGTCGCCGGCAGGCCCGCGTCGTAGCAGGCCGTCGTCAGCCCCTCGTCGGTCGACATGTCGCAGTCGTCGTCGACGTCGTTGCAGGTCTCGGCGCTCTGCGGCCCGGGCACACAGACGTTCATGCCTCCGTCGGCCGTGCAGGCGGGCACGCTGCGAAAGCACGCGCCCACGCCGCAGGTGCTCGTGCCGAGCCCGTCGTCGGGCGTGCCGTCGCAGTCGTCGTCGATGCCGTTGCAGATTTCCATGCCGCCCATGCCCGGAGTGCACATGGGCATGCCGCCGTCGACGCACGCGGGCGCCGTGCGCGCGCACACGCCGAAGCCGCACGTCTGCAGCGCCGGCATCACGTCGTCGATGGTGCCGTCGCAGTCGTCGTCGAGGCCGTTGCACGTCTCGGTCGCCGGGTTCGCCGCCGCGCACGCGGTGAAGCCGCCGTCGCCCCCGGGAATGCAGAGGCGCGTGCCGAGGCACCCGTTGATCATGCACGTCTCGGCGATGCCCTCGTCGCGCTGCCCGTCGCAGTCGTCGTCGAGCCCGTTGCAGACCTCGTTGCCCGTCATCACCGGCAGGCACGTGCCGTACGCGCCGCCCGCCACCCCGGAGTCGGGGATGCACAGCCGAGCGCCGGGGCACCCGTTGATGTTGCAGACCTCGGTGATGCCCTCGTCGGTGACGCCGCTGCAGTCGTCGTCGAGCCCGTTGCAGGTCTCGGCGCCGGCCTTCACGCCGCCGTCGCACGGGTAGAACGCGCCGCTCATGCACAGCTGCGTGCCGGGCCGGCAGACGCCGACCGAGGAGCCGCAGCTGCGCATCGCGCCGTCGACGCACTCGGGATCATTGTACTCGTCGGGATCATTCGGGGCCGAGCAGCCCGGGTCATCGGGGAAGTCGGTGAGCCCGTCGCCGTCGTTGTCGAGCTGGTCGGAGCACTGCGCCGCCGGGTCGGGCAACAGGCGCAGCGTGCGGCGGCCCGCGTCGGCGTCGTCGCTGTTCACGCTCATCAGCCCCTCGGTGTTGCGGCTCGAGCGCGAGTAGTCGACCTGCACCGGCACGCTCTGGCCGGGCCGCAGCACGGCGGGCAGGGCGGGGCGCACGATCGAGAAGTCGGGGTTGCCCGTCGGCACGACGCCGACCGAGGTGACGGTGAGGGTCGCGCCGCCGGCGCTGCGCAGGAGCGCGTGCTTCGAGGTCAGCGCCATGCTCGTCGGCGCGAAGGCGAGAAAGCCGGCGTCGGGCTCGAACGCGAGGGCGGGCCAGATGGGGCCGCCGTGCAGGTTCACGCGAACGACGGGCGTCTCGGGGTCATCGCTCGAGATGACGGCGACGCCATGGTCGTCGCCGGCGCCGAGGGGCGAGAAGTCGAGGTCGATGTTGCCCGAGCCGCTGACGCCGATGGGGCCGGGCAGCCTCACCACGGTGAACTCGCCGCCGTCTTGCTCGATCGTGACGGCGCTGATGGTGAGCGGGGCGGCGCCGGTGTTGCGCACGACGATCGAGCGGCCGGCGTCGGTGAACTCGGTGACGGGGCCGAAGTCGAGGTCGGTGCTGTCGAGGGTGATGGCGCCCTGGTTCATTTGAACCATGACGTTGCGCCCACAATCGCAGGCGGAGCCGACCGTGAAAGCCACGACGGACACGACGACCAATCGATGGAGGCGCATGGGAGACCGTGGAGGGAGCACGGTCGGGTCGAGAGGATCGCACGTTCCGTCCTTGCGCGAAAACCGATGTGCGCCTAAGGCGACGTCTCAGCAGTCAGGTCCCGTAGCTCAGCTGGATAGAGTACTGGCCTCCGAAGCCAGGGGTCGCGCGTTCGAATCGCGCCGGGATCGTTTGGGGTTTCATGGGGTGGGCAGCACGAAGCCCACCTTCATGACGCCGGCAGCCACGAGCCCGTCGAGCGCACCCACATCGTGCCCGGGCACCTGGGCCACCTTGGGCTCGCTCTGCTCGAGCGCGTTGAGCGCCGCGAGCTGCTGCAGCACGGCCCGGCGATCTTCGTTCATCACCGCCGTGGCGCCGCGCGGCCGCTCACGCACCCGCTCGACGTTTTCGGCGGCCCACGCGACGTCGCCCAGAAACAGCACCTCGGCGCCGCTCTGAAGCTGCACGTAGACGAGCTGGCTGCCCGGCGTGTGGCCCGGCGCCCGAATCAGCACCACTCCCGGCGCGATCGCGGTGATGCCCTGGTAGTCGAGCACGCGCTTCGGCTTCACTGTCGGGTAGGTGAGCGGCTTCACGAGCTCGGGGTGTTCGAGCTGCTCGCGGTTGACGATGGCGCGCTCCCACGCGGTGGCGTTCACCATCGCGCCGCCGAGGTGATCGTAGTGCTCGTGTGTCGCCACGCTGAAGTCGGCCCGCCCGAGCGCGGCTTGAACCCGCTGCCACGCGGCCGCGTCGTAGGTCTCGACCGGCAGCCCCTCGCGGGCGGTCGCCTCGTCCATACACGTGTCGATGATCGCCGTGCCGGTGGGGAAGACGAGCTGGTACGCAAAGCACGCCATCGGGAAGGCGTGCCACCCCGCGCCCGTCACCACCAGCCCCTTCGGGAACGAGAACGTCGCCACCTTCTCGACCCGCACCTCGGTGGGCTTCTCGCCTTCGAGCGTGCTCGCCGCCTTGCGCACTTCGGTGAGCTCCAGCGGCCAGCGGCCATCAGCCTCTTCGCTGGCGACGAAGAACCACGCGTACGCCGAGCCGAGCAGCGCGACCAGCACGCCCGCGGCGACCCCGAGCTTTCTCTTCATGCCCGGCGTCTATCACCCCACGCTCAGCGCGTGCGCCGCGCGACGCTCGGCACCGGAGGCAGCCGCGCCGCCTGCTGCTCGATCTCGGCGCGCTTCTCGGCCGCGCGCTTCAGCTCGGCCTTCGCCGCCGTCAGCTGTGCGAGCTCATCGCGCTTGCGCGCCTTCGAGTTCGCGATGTCGATGCGCAAGCGCGCGAGCTCGGTGAGGTCGCGCATCTTCTGCGTCTCGCCGTGCTGCTCGTATTCGTGCGTCGCGAGCTCGAGCGCCGCGCGTGCGGCTCCGACCTCGGCCTCGTCGCGCGCCAGCGTCAGCTCGTCGCGCGCCTGGGCCAGCTCGTGCGGCACGTGGGCGCAGCCGCTGACGAGGGCCAGGAGCAGCAGCGCACGTCTCATCGGGCACCTCCGAGGCGGGCGAGCTCGCGCTGGGCGTCGACCCGCTCACGGCGAATCGCGGCCTCTTGCGCCAGCGAAAAGGCGAGCTCGGCGTCGGCCTGCACGAGATCGAGATCGAGCGGCTCCTGGCCGCCGGTGCGCTCGAGGCGCTCGCTCGCGCGCTGAAGGTGAAGGCGCGCCGTCGGCACGCGCTCGGCGCCCAGCGCGACGGCCTCGCGCATCATCGTCTGTGATCGGGCCAACGAGTGTGCGTCGTGCGGTACGGTCGCACAGGCGATCACGAGCAGCAGCGGAGCGGCGCGGAGCATCGCTTCACCGAAGTGCAACGTCACGGCCAGCGCGATGCCCTTCGAGAACGCGGGGCCTTGCGACGCCGGCTCCGGGTCACCTTCACCCCCAGGGTCAGGAGAGGACGGCAGAGACGCTGCACAGCTCGAAGCCGCGCGCCTTCAGCACGCCGAGCAACGTAGGCAGGTGTCGCACCGTCTGCTCTCGCTTGAACACCTGGCCCCCGTGCAGGGCGCCGTCGTGCAGCGTGAGAATGTCGCCGGCCTTCGCGCGGGCGCCGAGCTCTTTCGCGCGCCGCTCGGTGAAGGGGAAGGCGCCGTCGCGCGCGGCGTCGGCCCAGGTGACGACGGTGAGCCCGAGCGCCTTCGCGGCGCGGTGCACGACCGGGTTTCGAATGCCCACGGCCGGGCGGTAGAGCGTCGACGGGGCGCCGAGCTTCGCGAGCGTCGTCTTGCAGCGCTCGAGATCGGCGCGCAGCTTCGACTCGACGAAGAGGTGTGAGCCCATGCCGTGCGTGAACGTGTGGTTCGCGAGCTCGTGACCTTGAGCGATCAGCTCGCGCGCCACCTCGGGGTGCTCTTCGAGGAAGCGGCCGACGCAGAAGAAGGTGGCCTTCGCGCCCGCCTTCGTG
>JAEUJP010000856.1 GCA_016793725.1 Myxococcaceae bacterium
GACGACCCGAAGGCCGAGAAGCCGAAGACGGCGTCGCTGTTCAAGTCGATGAAGGTCGAAGACGTGACCTTCGAGAAGGCGCTCGAGCTGCTCTCGCTGCCGCGCACGCTCGGCGAAAAAGAGGGCAAGCCGGTCACCGCGCACAACGGCCGCTACGGGCCGTACGTGAAGTGGGGCGAAGAGACGCGCAACCTGGGGGTCGAGAACGAAGAGAAGCTGCTGACGTTGACGCTCGAAGAGGCGCTGGCGGCGCTGGCGCAGCCGCGGCAGTTCAAGGGGCGCGGGCAGCCGAAGCCTCCGCTGAAGACGTTCGGGCCCGACCCGGTGAGCGGCAAAGAGATCGTGCTGAAAGAGGGCCGGTTCGGCATGTACGTGACCGACGGCGAGACGAACGCGACGCTGCGGCGCGGCGACGGCCCCGAAGACATGAGCCCCGAGCGCGCCCAGGAGCTGCTGGCTGCCCGCCGCGAGTACATGGCGTCGCCCGAAGGGCAGGCGCGCCTGGGCAAGCGGGCGGCGAAGAAGGCGGCGAAGGCGGCCGAGAAGAAGGCCTCGAAGAAGAAGCCTGCGGCGGCGAAAGACGAGGCGGCTGCTGCGGCCGCGCCTGCCGAGAAGCCTGCGAAGAAGAAGGCGGCGCCTGCGCCGAAGGCTGCGAAGCCCGAGAAGAAGGCCGAAAAGAAGGCGGCCAGGCCGAAGCCCAAGGGTAAGCGGCGGTGAGCGCGCGCGACTACCCGCGACCCTCCGTCTCTGTCGATCTCGTCGTCCTCACCATCGTCGACGCGCAGCTGCGGGTGTTGCTGGTGAAGCGCAAGGTGTACCCGTTCAAGGGCTCGTGGGCGCTGCCGGGCGGGTTCGTGCGGGTGGGCGAGCTGCCCGACGATCAGGGTGAAGATCTCGACGCGGCGGCGAAGCGCGAGCTCGAAGAAGAGACGGGGCTGGGCCCCGACCGGGTGTACCTCGAGCAGCTGTTCACGTTCGGCAAGGCGGGCAGAGACCCGCGCATGCGCGTCATCACGGTGGCGTACTACGCGCTGGTGCGGCCCGACCTGGCGCCGCTGGTGCGGGCGGGCGGCGACGTGTCAGACGCCGAGTGGTTCGAGGTGTCGACGCTGAAGAAGATGGAGCTCGCCTTCGACCACCGCGAGATCATCGAGGTCGCCGTCGACCGCGTGCGGGGCAAGCTCGACTACAGCGACATCGCGTTCGAGCTGGTGCCGATGACGTTCACGATTCCCGAGCTGCGGCACGTGTACGCGATCGTGACGGGCAAAGAGATGGATCCCGGGAACTTTCGGCGCCGCTTCAACCGCATGATCGAGAACGGCGTGCTCGAGAAGGCGCCGGGCAAGCGCATCACGGTGTCGAAGCCGGCGACGGTGTACCGGTTCAAGCGCCTGGCCTGATTGCCGGGTGCAGGGCTCGTCTTTACGATCTGCGGCGGTGGAAGAGAGCCGCATTCGCCTCGAGGGCCGGCTCGAGACCGTCGAGCGCACGGTCGCCGAGCTCAAGCGGGGCCTGGTCGCGGCGAAGGCCGACGACTTCGAGCCGCTGTGGCGGGCGCTGACGAACCGTGAGACGCCCGAGGTGGTCGACGCCTGCGAGGCCGTGCAGAAGATGACGGTGCAAGACCGCACGGTGGCGAAGGTGCTCGACCGGCTGTGGGCGCTGATGCGCGAGGCCGAAGGGCAGGTGGCGAAGCGCAGGGTGATGCTGCTGCTCCCGCCGGCGCCGTCGGTGATGGCGGGGGCGCGCGACCTGGTCGATGACACGTTGGTGTTCACCGGTCGGCGGGGCCAGCGCTGGCAGCTCTGGGTGCTGACGGGGGTCTGCGTGGCGGCGCTGGCCTTCACCTTCTTCCGAACGCGCGGGGGGATCGTGTCGCTGTGGCCCCTCATCTTCATCGTGGCGAGGAACAACCCGATGTTTCAGCACGTCGACGTGCGCGTGACGAAGCGGCGCGTGCTGCTGAAAGAGCGCGCCGTGGCGCTCGCCGACGTGAAGCGCGCGGAGTTTCAGAAGCGCGAGCCGAAAGACAAGGCGCTGCCGTTCGAGCTGGTGCTCGAGCTGAAGAGCGGTGAGTTGCTGAAGCAGACGTTGCCGTTGGTCGAAGACGCGCTGGTGCAGCTGCTGCACAAAGAGGGCATCGAGGTGACGGGCGCGCTTCCCTTCCCGTTGCTGGCGCGCGAAAACCCTCGCCAGCCCGAATGAACGCACTGCTCGTCGGCCGCTTCCACGCGATCACCCGCTCACAAGAAGTCTGGCTGCGCGCTCTCGAGGGCCGCGTGGTCTGCGTGCTCACCAGCGCGAACCACCAGGGCACGCGCCGCAACCCGCTCGGCGTCGCGGCGCGCAAGAAGCTGATGGCAGCGGCGCTGGCGGGCAAGCCCCATGACCTGGTCGCCATCGACGACATTCCCAGCACGACGGCCTGGGTCGAGCACGTGCTGTCGAGCGTGGCGAAGGCGGGGCTCGCGCGGCCGTCACCGGCCGACACGCGCGTCTACACGTCGAACCGCGACGTGGCCAACCTGTTTCGCGCGGCCGGCTTCACGGTGGTGTCGGAAGAGGTGAAGGGCCTCACGCCGCACGAGCTGGTGCAGCGCATCGCCGACGGGCGCGAGTGGCAGGCCGAGGCGAGCGAGGCGACGGTCGCCGCGTACGCCGACGCGGGCTTTCTCACGAAGATCTTTCACCAGCGGCTGCTCAACGACGACGGCGAGCTGGGGCACGCGCGCGACTTTCAGACCTATGGCACGCAGATGGATGCGTCGCTCAAGCAGAAGCTCGACGATCTGCTGCCGTGGGTGAAGCCCGGCAACATCGTCGACAAGGGCTGCGGCACGGGCAAGCTGCTGGTCGAGCTGTCGCGCCAGTACCCGACGTCGCAGCTCGTGGGCGTCGACCTGTCGCGCGAGCTGTTGCGCATGAGCGACGAGAACACGTACTTCGGTGAAGACGTCGCGCTGGTGTACGGCAACATCATCGAGAAGAACGTGCCCGACGGGTCGGCGTCGTCGGTGATCTTCTCGTCGGTGACGCACGAGATCTACTCGTACAGCGGCTACTCGCACGCCGAGCTCGAGCGCGCGATGAAGAACGCGGCGGCCGAGCTGCAGCCTGGCGGTCGGCTCTTGATGCGCGACGGCGTGAGCCCCGGCACGGCGCCGTGGCGCATGCGGCTGCTCGACGCGCAGACCCGTGAGACCTTCGAGCGATTCGCGCGCGAGTTCAAGAAGGGCGCGGGCGTGCGATTCGAGCGGCTCTCGGCCGACGAGGTGCGGCTCTCGGCGCACGACGCGAACGAGTTCGTCTGCAAGAAGGACTACCTGAAGAACTGGCACATCGAGGTCGACGAAGAATACGGAGCGCTCACGCTCGACGGCTGGGCGGCGCTGCTGAAGCGCGTCGGGCTCGAGCCGCTGCACCTGCACCAGTACGTGAACGGGTGGATTCGTGACCACCGCTACGCGGGGCACGTCGAGCTGACCGACGACGCGGGGCGAAAGCTCGACTGGCCGGCCACGAACTGCGTGGTGGTCGGGCAGAAGCCGGGCGGCTGATTTAAAGAAGGGTGATGGCCCACCCGAAAATCGTTGAGACCGAAGATCAGCTCGAAGTCATCGTGCGCTCTGCGAAGAGCGTCGCCGTCATCGGCATGAAGGGCGAGGCCGAGCCCGACGTGCCGGCGTTCGAGATACCCCGCGTCGTGCAGGCGCGCGGCCTTCGGGTCATCCCCGTGAACCCCAAGCTCGAGACGGCGCTGGGCGAGAAGGCCCACCCGTCGCTGGCCGCTATTGGCGGCGGCTTCGACACGGTGAACGTGTTTCGAAAGAGCGAGGCGGTGCCGCAGATCGCCGACGAGGTGCTCGCGCTGTCAGAGGCCCACCGCCCGAAGGTGGTCTGGCTGCAGACGGGCATTCGCAACGACGCAGCGGCCGAGAAGCTGGCCGCCGCGGGCATCACGGTGGTTCAAGACCGGTGCCTCGGTGTCTATGCGTCGAGGTACCTGAAGAAGCCCTTCGTCTGACGGCGCCGCCGCAGAACGAGGGCGAGCGCGCCGAGCACGAGCGCGAGTGGCGACGAGGCACAGCCGCAGCCGCCGGGCAACATGGGCTCGGTCGGCAGCGTCGGGGTCGGGCCCGCGTCGGCGGTGCCTGCGTCGGTGAGCACGCCGGCGTCGGCAGGCGGTTGACTGCCGGAGTCGGGCTCCGCGCCGGCGTCGGTGGCGTGCCCCGCGTCCGTAGTTCCTGCGTCGGCACGACCCGCGTCGGCAGAGCCTGCATCAGGCCGACCCGCATCGCAGGGGCGCTCGTCGGGCAGCGGGCCGCTCCACTGCATGACGGGGCGTACGCCGGCGTCGAGCGGCTCGCCGCCGTCGTCAGAGAAAGCCCAGACCTGGGCCTCGATCGCGTCGATGAGAGCGAGGTCGACACCCGCGTCGGCGAGAGAGGCTTCAGTGACGGGGGCCTGGCCGGCGACGCTGGCAACCCGTTGGAGCCACGCGAGCACGTGCTGTCGCATCGTGCCTCTGGCGGGCAGCACGCCCGACTGGAAGCGACCATCGGGTGAGCAGAAGTCGAGGTCTGGAGCCCCGAAGTTCCTATGGCACTGAATGATGAACCAACGCGGGTCGTGGCGAAACACGTCGAGATGCCACTCGATGGGCCACGTTTCACGCTGCCGCAGGCCGTCGCCATCGGTCAGGAGCGGCCGCCATGCACAGTTGCGGTACTGATGGCCGGCCCACCCGCTGCCGTCGTGCGCGAGCGCGTGTGGCAGCGCAACGACGGTGCCAATCGGCCAGCTGGGCCGCGACGACCACTCCGTGCGCGAGCCTTCACAGAGGTACGGTGCCGGCTCGGCGCGCGTCACGACGTAGCCAACGCCGTCGCCCCCGTCGAAGGGAACGACAACGGCTTCTCGCGCAGGGCCCTGGCTGAAGTACTGCCGAAACACGGGCTCGCACGAGAAGTACGTGGGCTGCACGAGCGCAGCCTCTTCAGGTGCGAAACCATACGCGTCGAGCCATTCGAGCAGGCCCGGCTCGTCGGCGAGCGTGGGCACGGTTGCGAGGTTGCGGGTCGAACGCACGTGCTGCACGACGGGGTCGCCGCCGAGCTGCGAAATGAGCGCGCCCATCGCGCAGTGGGTGCCGACTTCGTCGACGAAGACCGGAGTCGGTGAAGCCCGCACGCGGTTGCGGGGAAAGCGGCCGGCGTCGATGTAGCGCCGCAAGGCCGAGAGCGCGTCGGCCCGCCGTGCGCGCTGTGCCTCGGTGAGCTGCGGAGGCGGCGACGTCACGAGCTGGGTGTACGCGTCTTCGAGGTGAGCGCGCACGCGACCATCTTCCTGGTCGCACGACCAGGCTGCCGAGAGCACCAACACGAGCGCGGTCACCATGCGGCGAGACCCTACCGCCGGCGACCGCGCGAAGGCGAACCGCCTACTTGAACGTCTCCATCACCTTCGCGAGCGCCTCGGGAGGCGGGCGAATGCGCGAGGCGGGCAGGGTGGCGAGCGGCTCGTCGATGAGGTTGAGCTGCTCGTCGAGCGGCTTGCCGGCGTCGCCGGTGTAGAGCAGGCCGGTGAGAAAGAGCTGCTCCTTGTTTGCCTGGTGGAGCAGGTCCATCACCTGGGAGCGGTTGGTCGGGTCGTAGTCGCGCTCGAGCTTCTTGAGCGTGATCTTCGAGCCGTCTTGCAGCGTCACCAGCTTCGTCGTGCCCGGGTCGTACTCGACCGTCACCTGCTCGAAGAACGGCACGAAGCCGAGCTCGTGCAGGGGGTCTTCGTTCGCGCGCGCGTACGTCTGGCTCTTGGTCGAGCCCTCGTGGTTGTTGAACGTCACGCACGGCGAGACGATGTCGATGACCGCGGTGCCGTTGTACGCGACCGCGCCCTTGAGCAGCGAGACCACCTGCTTCGGGTCGCCGGCGAACGAGCGCGCCACGTAGCCACAGCCCATCTGCACGGCCATCGCGCAGATGTCGATGGGGGGCATCTCGTTCACGCCGCCGCCCTTCTGCACCGAGCCCTTGTCGGCGGTCGCAGAGAACTGGCCCTTGGTGAGGCCGTAGCAGCCGTTGTTCTCGACGATGTAGACCATCGGCACGTTGCGGCGAACCATGTGCAAGAAGTTGCCGAGGCCGATCGACGCGGTATCGCCGTCGCCGCTCACGCCGATGTTGACGAGGTTGCGGTTCGCCGAGTTCACGCCCATGGCGATGGCGGCCATGCGGCCGTGCACCGAGTTGAAGCCGTGCGACTGCCCGAGAAAGTAGGCGGTCGTCTTGCTCGAGCAGCCGATGCCCGAGAGCTTCGCGACGCGGTACGGCTCGATGCCGTACTCGTAGAGCGACTTGATGATCGACGCGGTGATCGCGTCGTGGCCGCAGCCGGCGCAGAGCGTCGACTCGGCGCCTTTGTACGCGGTCTGCTCGAGGCCCAAGCGGTTCACCTTGCCGGCCGGCTTGGCGGCGACGGCGGGGGCGGTCGGGGTGGGGGCTCCTACGGTCATGATCTCTCCTTCGCGGCCTTCTGGGCGGCGGTGATTCCATCGATGATTGATTGGGCGTCGATCGGCATGCCGTCGTAGTGCAGAACGCTCTGCAGCTTCGTCGCCGCTTCGGGGCAGTCGAGGCGCAAGATCGAGGCGCACTGCGCGTCGCGGTTCTGCTCGACCACGTAGATGACCTTGTGCTGGGCGATGAACTCGCGCGTCTCGGCGCCGATCGGCAGGGCGCGCAGGCGCAGGTAGTTCGTCGGCAAGCCCAGCTCGTCGCGCAGTCTCACGCGGGCTTCTTCGAGCGCCATGTCGGTCGAGCCGAACGCGATGATGCCGACCTCGGCGCCGGGCATGGTCTTCAGCACGGGCTTCGGCATCAGGGTGCGCGCAGTGTCGAACTTGCGCGCGAGGCGGTCGATGTTGCCCTTCCAGTCTTTGGGTTTTTCGCTGTAGGTCGCCTTCTCGGTGTGGCCGGTGCCGCGCGTGAAGTAGGTGCCGAGCGGGTTGTCGGTGCCGGGGAGCGTGCGGTAGCAGATGCCGTCGCCGTCGACGTCTTTGTAGCGGGCGAACTCGCCCAGCTTCTTCAGGTCTTCGGAGCTCAGCACCTTGCCGCGATCGATCGCCTTCGTGATGGGGGCGAAGGGTTCGCTCATCCAGTTGTTCATGCCGAGATCGAGATCGAGCATGACGAAGACGAGGGTCTGCAGACGTTCGGCGAGGTTGAGCGACTCGGCGGCGAACTCGAAGCACTCTTGAGGGCTGCCGGGGAGCAGCAGCGGGTGCTTACAGTCGCCGTGAGACAGGTGGTACGCCTTGAAGATGTCGCCCTGGCAGGTGCGGGTGGGCAGGCCGGTCGACGGGCCCATGCGCTGAACGTCGAGAATGACCGCGGGGATCTCGGCGAAGTACGAGAGGCCGGCGAACTCGCTCATCAGCGAGATGCCGGGGCCGGCGGTGGCGGTGGCCGAGCGGGCGCCGGCCCAGCCGGCTCCGACGACGGCGCCGATGGAGGCGATCTCGTCTTCGGCCTGAATGACGGCGTAGGTGGCCTTGCCGTCGGGGTCTTTGCGGAACTCCTCGAGGTAGTCGATGGCGTTCTCGCAGAGGCTGGAGCTCGGCGTGATGGGGTACCAGGCGAGGAAGGTGAGACCGCCGAAGACGAGACCCAAACCGGCAGCCTGGTTGCCTTCGATGACGATCTTGCCGGCCGTCTTGTCCATTCGCTGGAGCTTGAGCTTCGGGTGGGCGGGGATGTTGGCCTTCGCCCATTCGTAGCCGTGGAGCGCGGCCTTGGTGTTGAGCTCGGCGGCCTTCACCTTCGAGCCGAACTGGCGGGCGATGGCCTTCTTCAGCTCTTCGAGATCGATGTTGAGCAGGTGCGCGAGCACGCCGACGTAGAGAATGTTGACGACCATCTTGCGCAGACGCGTGTCGGGGCAGACGGGCACGACGAGCTCGTCGAAGGGCACGACGTGCACGAGCAGGTCGGTGCGCTTGACCTTGCCGTAGAGCGACTTGTTGATGATGAGGGTGTCGCCGGGGCGCATGTTGGCGACGTCGTCTTCGACCGACTCGACGTTCATGCAGACGACGACGTCGGCGTGCTTCTTTCTCGCCGTCCACCCCGAGTGGTTCGCGCGCACGGTGAACCACGTGGGCAGCCCCTGAATGTTCGACGGGAACATGTTCTTCGCGCCCGTGGGGATGCCCATGTTGAAGATCGAGCGCATCAGAATCAGGTTCGCAGACTGCGAGCCCGTGCCGTTCGAGGTGGCGACGCTGATGACGACGTCGTTGACGGCTTGCGGGGCGGCGTTCGGGACGATGTTGCCCGCGCCGTCTCGCGCGACTTCGAGTGACATTCGGTTTTCTTCTCCTTGGGAAACGAGGCGTGGTGATTAGCCGCTCACCGAGGGGGTTTTCAAGGTACGGCTGAAAGCGCATCGCGGCGACCGAGGCACTTTGCGACACGTGGGGTGAGTTGCGACCCGGGCCGCGTTGCCGGAAGTCTGGCGAGGTAGTATGAATTGACTACCATGCCGCTGACCGCGACGAGCCTGAAGCTGCCGGCTGAGCTGAAGAAGCGGCTCATTCGGCTTGCTGAATCGGCCGGTGAGTCGCCACATTCGTTGATGATTCGTGCACTCGAGCGGCACGCCGACCAGGCGGAGCGACACGCCACGTTCTTGGCTGACGCCGATGCGGCTGATGCGGAGATGAAGCGCTCGGGTCAGGGCTTCGCGATGGAAGACGTGCACGCCTTCTTCACGCAGCGAATGCAGGGGCAGTCTGCTCGGAGGCCGAGACCCGTGCGATGGCGCAAGTCTTCTACTCCTTCGACGCGCTGAGCGACCTCGAGCGCATCGAGCAGTTCTTCGGCGAAGACACGAAGACGGCGGCAGAAGCGCTGCTTCGAATCTTCGAGTGTGTGGCGCTGATGCGCACGAGCCCGGAGCTCGGGCGAGAGGTTCGTGTCGACCGACGCGAGCTGGTGATCTCGCGCGGCAAGACGGGTTACCTGTTGCTCTACGTGTTCGAGCCTCGCGACGACATCGTGCGTGTGCTGCGCGTTCGTCACCAGCGCGAGGCGGGGTACCCGTAGCGGCAACGCGCTAGGCTCCGCCGTCATGTGGAGTCGACTGAGCGCCGTCGTCGTCGGGTTGGTCGCGAGCTCGGCGTTCGGGGGCGCGTGCGCATCAACACGGCCGTGCTGACGAACCCGAACACGTCATGCTGCCTCACGGCGTGGATTCGCGGCACCCCCGGCACGTGTCCCTTCATCGGTCTCGACAGCAACGTCATCGAGCACTGGCTGATCGGCGATGGCGTGTACATCGACAACTACGGCGGCACGACGTTGGGCGTGGTCTCTGACGGCACGTGGCGGTGGTACGCGAAGCCGTTCACGACGATCGCGAACGAGTTTTCAGTCACGATCAAGAACCAGCTTTGGGGCAGCTGCGGGCCCGGAGCCGCCGACTTCGACGCGATGGAGCTGCACATGGGCGCGTGCCCGGCGGCGCCGAACATGACGCCCGGCGTGAGACGTTCTGCGCGCCGCCGACGCCGACGGTCGTGGCGGCGCAGAACCGGTGCGAGGGCATGGGCGGCTGCACCGCCGACACGCAGTGCGATGCGGGAGCGTGGTGAAACGACCTGATGGATGCCGGCGTGTGCCAGGCGCGTACGGCGGACGGTGTCGCGATTCCCGGCGGGGACTGCTCGGCCCCGTTCAGCGCGCGCGTGTGTGAGCACGTACTGCCGGCCGGACACCGATGTCTGCGGGCCCGAGTGCAGCGTGGGGGCTGATTGTGTGGAGGTGACGCGGTCGGCGTGTGAGGTGGCGACGCGGCAGTGCACGAACTGCGCGGTCATCGATCTGCAGGGTTGGTGCGTCGACGGAGGCACGGCGGGCGGTGGTGCCGCAGGCGGTGGTGCAGTTGCCACGGCGGGTGGTGGAGCGACTGCAGGCGGTGGTGCGACTGCATGCGGCGGTGCGACTGCAGGCGGCGGTGCGACTGCAGGCGGCGGTGCGACCGCGGGCGGCGGTGCGACAGCCGGTGGTTCGGGCTCGAATGCCGGCGGCGCAACGACTGCGGGCGGCTTGGGCGCAAGCTCAGGCGGCGGTGGGCAGGTGGGCGTGCCGCAGCAGCCCGGTTGCGGCTGCGGCGCCACTGACCTCTCGGTCGTACTGGCGCTCGCGCTGCTGCTCTCGACTCGAAAAGCGCGCTCGCGGTAGGGCCGGCCTATCTGCTACGGCCGCGGTGCGCATGGCGCGGCTCCGGGAGCTGATTCTCAACAACGTCGGCATTCTGCTCGCCGGTCTCGCCGGAGGCCTCTGGTTCGTCACTTCGGGCGCCGGCGTTCTCGTGAACCCCTTTTCGGTCGATCGTCTGCTCGTCGACGACTGGTCGACGCACGTGCTGGGCTGGCTCTTCTTTCGTCACGAAGCCCCGCATTGGCCGCTCGGGCGCATCGAAGGCCTGCTCTACCCGGTCGGCACGACCGTCGGGTACACCGACTCGATTCCCTGGCTCTCGGTGCTGCTCCGGCCAATCAGCGCGCTCCTGCCCACCGACTTCCAGTTCATCGGGCCCTTTCTGCTCGGTGCGTTCGTGCTCGCCGGCGCGGCGGGTGCGTGGGTCGTGCGCGCCGTCTCACCGCGAGCCATCGACCAGGCGCTCGGCGGCGCCCTCATCGCGTTGCTGCCTGCGCTCTTGTTTCGCGTCGGCCACCCGAGCCTCTGTGCCCAGGGCCTCTTGCTGCTGCCCATCGGCCTCCTGCTTCGACGCGCCGAGACCGCGCAGCAGGCCCGTCGCATGGCCCTCGCCGGCGTCGGCCTCTGCGCGCTCGCAGCGGGTCTGCACCCGTACCTCGGCGTCATGTTGGTGCTCGTCTGCGTCGCGATTCCGCCGAAGCTCGCGCTCGTCGACAAGCAGCTGCCGCGCAGCGTCGCTGCAGGCGCGATGGTCGCGATGCCGGCGGCCGCACTGCTCTTGTTCTTCTGCTTCGGCTACTTCATCGGCGGCACCGAACGGCAGCTCGGCACCTTCGGCGACTTCTCGGCCGACCTCGGCACCTTCGTGAACCCGATGAACTACTCGCGCTGGGTTGCGGCGCGCCCGCAGGGCCCGTTTCAGTACGAGGGCTTCGCGTACCTCGGCGTGGGCATGCTCACGGCCGTCGGCGCGTCGGTCATCTCGCTCGCGGTTCAGCACCGGAGAGCACGCGAGCTGCCGTGGAGAAGGGTGCTGCCCCTCGCGCCGC
>JAEUJP010000917.1 GCA_016793725.1 Myxococcaceae bacterium
ATCGAGCGCGTCATCGACACCGGCAGCACGCACGCCTGGCACGACAGCGGGCAGCCCCGGCTGAGCTGCACCGGGTAGTCGTCGGGTTGGAAGTGCCCCGCCTCGCGGTCGAGATAGAGCTCGACGCGCGGGAGCGGCAGCCCGTCGATCGGCTGCGCGCCGCTCGCCTGGTAGCGCGGCTTCAACGCGCCCGCGCGCAGGTCGCGCAGCACCTCGGCCCACACCGACTCGCCTTCTCCGAGCACCACCGCGTCGAAGGCCGGGGCACATTCCTCGGGCATCATGGTGGGGAAGATGCCGCCCGCGATGAGCGGCTTGCCCAGCGAGCGGAAGTAGTTCGCCAGCTCGAGGGCGCGCGTGGCTGCGGGCGTGAAGAAGCTGAAGCACACCGCGTCGGCGTCGGTCGGCCGATCGGCTGGACTGAGGCGGTCGTCGCGGAACTCGAGCTCGACGTCGCGGGGCGTGACCGCGGCGATGGCGGCGATGCCCAGCGAAGGGCTGCCCAGATACTCGTTCATCGGCACCCACTGCTTGAGCTCGGGGTGCACCTCGGCGTGGCGCGCGAAGCGCGGGTAGACGAACAGCAGCTTCACGGGACCATTCCTTCTCGCAGCGCGGTGGTGAGCGTCTCGACGCTCGCGTCGGGGAACGTGGCGGCTGTGGCCACGCGGAGCGCCTCGCTCTGGAGCAGGCCCGCGGCGGCCCGCTCTTCGGGCGTGCGTGCGGCGCGTGTGGCGGCCACCGCGGCGTCACGCCACACCACCGCCTGACCGAGTGCGTGAAGCTCGGCGCGCTTCGTCAGGGCCCGGAGCCCCGGGCTTGCGGGGTCGGCACACAACGAGGTGCGCCGCGCCTTCACCGCGTCGTTGACCGCCGCCACTTCGCCGAGCACCTCGTCGGGTGTGGAGTGCGTCAGCGCTTCCTGGCCCGCGTGGGTCAAGAGCACGTCGTTGGCGCCCTCGAAGATGCGGGTCACGCGCGCGTCGCGCACCAGAATCGCGAGCCCCGTGTCTTCGATGTAGCCGCTCCCGCCGTGGAGCTGCAGCGCGAGGTCGGTCACCCAGCCCGCGGCCTCGCTGCAGAAGACCTTGGCGCTGGTGGTGAGCCGCGCGAGGGCGGGGAGCTCGGCCTGTCTCACGGCGGCGGCCTCGACCAGCGCGCGCATGCCGAAGGTCAGCGCCCAGGCGCGCGAGAGCTGGTGCTGCACCACCGGTTGCGCGAGGAGCGGCCGGCGAAACTGTTTGCGCGCGTGCACGTGGGCCAGCGCGGCGGTGAGCGCGGTCCGCGCGGTGCCCGTGCACCCGGCGCTCAACAGCAGCCGGCCCCACGACAACACCTCGACCAACTGCCGCGCGCCCGAGCCCGGTTCCCCCAGCACCGCGGCGCGCTCGAGGCGGCAGTCGTCGAAGGCGAACGCGGTGGTCGAGCTCCCTCGCAAGCCGAGCTTGCGCTCTTCGCGCTGCCTCACCACGCCGCGCTGCTGCGGGTCCACCAACAGCAGCGACGTGCCGTGCCGGGCGCCGCCGAGCCCCGGCGTGCGCGCGGTCACGGTGAGCAGCGAGCACAGACCGCCGTTGGTGACGTAGAGCTTGGTGCCGTGGAGCACGAGCCCACCGTCGACCTCGCGCGCGGTGGTCTCGAGCGCCGAGAGGTCACTGCCCGCGCCGGGCTCGGTGGTGGCGAAGGCCGCGAGGCACTCTCCGCTGGCGAGGCGCGGGAGCCAGCGCTCCTGCTGGCTGCGGTCGCCGTACGCCACCAACCCTCGCGTGCCGAGGCCGAGGTGCAGCCCGACGGTGGTCGCCACCGAGCGGTCGAACTGCGCCAGCGTGGCGATCAGCTTCGTCGCCTCGAGCGCGCTCAGCCCCGAGCCGCCCCAGTCCGGCGGCAGCGTCGCGCCGAACAGGCCCAGCTCGCGCAGGCCGTCGAGCACCGAACCGGAAATCGAGTGCCGCTCGTCGATGTCGAGCGCGCGCACCTCGCGGCGGCAGAAGTCACGCACACTGCTCTCGAGCCCGGCACTCACGCGCTGACCTGCCGGGCGTTCAGGTGGCGTCGCGCCATCGCCACGGCACCGGAGACGGTGGTGACCTGCGCGGCCTCTTCCATCGGCACGTCGAGGTCGAGCTCTTCGGCGAGCATCGAGAGCAGCTCCATCGAGCACACCGAGTCGAGCCCCAGGTCTTCGCGGAGGCGGTGCTCCGGGCGAATGGCCTCGGCTGGAACCACGGTGAGCTGAGCCACCATCGTCGTGATGCGCTGCGAGAGTTCGTCGGTCATGTGCGGTCTCCGGGGAGGGTGATCGAGTCACGCGCGCGAAGCAGGCCCATGCGCAGGGCCCACGCTTCCCAGTCGTCGAGCGTGTCGCTCAGCGGGCGGAAGCGAAAACCCAGCGCGTGCGTGCGCGCCACGTCGAGCTGGGGCGAGTTGATGATGAGGTCCACCAGCTCACGCGGGAGCGCGGCGCGGCCGTTGGTCTTCTCGGCCTCGGCTTCTTGCGCGTCGGCGAGAGCGCGCGCGGCGTCGGCGTGGAGCGGTGGGCCGGGCGGCGGCGCCTGGAAGCGCGTCGCGACGTGCGCGAGGAGCGCGTGCACGGACCACGTCTCTCCCGAGAGAATCAGGCGCCGGGGCACTTCTGCGCTGGTCACCAGGCGCGTCAGGGCGAGGGCGACGTCGCGCGCATCCACCAGCGACACGCGCCCGTCGGGGTGGGGCGGGGGCACGCCCCGCGCCATGGCGAGCAAGAGCGCCGAGGTGCCCACCTTCCAGTCGAAGGGGCCGAGGCACGCGCTGGGGTTCACCACGCCGAGCTCGAACCGTCGCTCCGCGAGAGCGCGCTGCTCGAGTTCCCACTTGAGCGCGTGGTAGGTGCCGAAGGTCGGCCGGGTCGAAAACGTGTCGTCTTCGCTCGACG
Organism: Myxococcaceae bacterium; assembly: GCA_016793725.1. Classification (GTDB taxonomy): domain Bacteria; phylum Myxococcota; class Myxococcia; order Myxococcales; family Myxococcaceae; genus Xiheicaenimonas; species Xiheicaenimonas phototrophica. The sequence goes on from JAEUJP010000917.1 coordinate 2,912, forward strand.
GTGCGCCATCGGGGCGAGGCGCGATGGTGGCGGTCGATGAGATGAAGAGCATGCGACGCACCCCTGCGTCGGCAGCGGCGTCGAGCACGCGCTCCAGCTCGCCGAGGCCGCGGTCGATGGTGCGCTGCAAGTGAGTCGAGAAGCGCGGGTAGTGCGCCGCTGCGTGCACCACCACGTCGGTCTGGCGCATCGCTGCGCGCAGCGACGTGGCGTCGTCGAAGTTGGTCACCACCAGCGGCACCCCGAGCTCGCGCAGGCCGAGCACGTTGCCCCGCTGGCGTCTCCCACAGCGCGGGGTGTGGCCCTCGGCGAGCAGCGCTCGCGTGAGGTTGAGGCCGAGGAAGCCGCCCGCGCCCAGCACGAGGACGCGCGGTCGCGCGAGGACCGAGGCGTTGGTCCTCGCCGCGCTGCGCGCGAAGTCTGAGGCGGCCGGGCCGGGCGGCGACGCGCCGTGAGTTCTCGGTGCGCCGTCTGGACTTTCCCTGGCTGCGTGCGCTGCGGCCGTGTTCACCGGCTCTCGGTGCATTCGCTGCGACAGCTCTCGACGTTTCACCTTCCCGCTGGTGGTGCGTGGAAGTTCTCCGGCGGCGACGAACTCGACGGCATCGACCTGAGCGCCGAGCTCGCGGAGCACCTCACCGCGCACCACCATCGGGTCGATGCGCGACGACTGGCGGCGCAGCTCGACCACCACCACCAGCGACTCGGCGCCCGTCGCCGCGTCGAGGCGGGTGACGGCGGCCACTCCGTTGGGCGTCGCATCGACCAGCCCGGCCACCGCCCGCTCGATGTCATAGGGGTGGAACTTGCGCCCTTTCTGAATCACCAGCTCCTTCTCGCGGCCAGTCACGTAGACCGCGCCGTGGCGCACCACGCCGAGATCTCCCGTGCGAAGCCACCCGTCGCGCATGGTCTCGCGCGTGGCCGCCTCGTCTTCGAAGTACCCGCTCATCAGGCTGGCGCCGCGCACGCACAGCTCGCCTTCTTCCCCCTCCAGAAGCGGCTCGCCGTGTGTCCCCACCACTCGCAGCGCCAGCCCGGGGACCACCGCGCCGACCGACGGCACCAGCCGCCCGCCGACGTTCAGGTCCCGATGGGTGTGCTCCCGGGTCGCGAAGGCGACGCCAAGCGTCGCCTCGGCCAACCCGTACACCGGCAACAGCGCGCGCGCGTCGAGCCCGGCCGTTGCGAACTTCGCGGCGAAGGCGTCGAGCGTCGCGCGATGGACCGGCTCGCTGCCGTCGAGCACGCAGCGCAGCGAGCTCAGGTCGAGGCCGTCGGCGGCCACGCGGCGGTTGAGCAATTGGTAGGCGAAGTCAGGGCCGACCGTGAGCGTGGCGCGTTCCTTCGAGACGAGCTCGAGCCACCGTCTGGGCCGCAAGAGGAAGTCGCCCGGTCGAAGGACGTGCACGGGGAACTGCGCGAGGAGCGACGTCAGCAATACGCCCACCAACCCCATGTCGTGAAAGAACGGGAGCCACGAGACGCCGACGTCGCGCGGGCCGAGGTCAAGGGCGAGCGCCATCGCACGCGCCGACGCCAGCGCCGCGCGCTGTGAGATGACGGCGCCGCGGGGCGCGCCGGTCGAGCCCGAGGTGAACTGGATGAAGGCGGCGCCCTGTCCCCCTGCGGGCTGAACGCCGCCCACCTGGCCGCGCGCCGTCGCCGTCACCACTGGCACCCCCCACGCGGCTTCACCGATCGCGGGGGTGGTGATCAGCGCGTCGAGGCGCGCGCGCGAGACCACCGGGCCGAGCAGCGACGAGAGCCGCGTGACGTCGCCCTCGAGCACCGGCCACGCGAGCGGAACCGCGGCGGCGCCCAGCGCCTGCGCGGCGAAGAACGCCCCCACGAAGTCAGGCCCGTTGGGGAGCAGCACGCCGATGCGCTCGGGCGACTCCTTTTGCGAGACGGTGACGATGGCGTGCGCCCACCGCAGCGCGCTCGCGATCACGTCGCCGCGCGTGATGACTTCGCGCGCGCCGTCACGATGAAAGACGAGCCAGGGTGCCGCCGGGGCCGAGGACGTGATCAGCGCGTCCCACAGCGAGGTGGGCTGCGCGAGCGGCAGCTCGGCGCCGCGCAGTTCTGCGCGTGGAAGAGCGTCGGTGCGCACTGTTTGCACGTCGATCATTCGGGCGTGGCTCGTAGTGAGGGCGCCGCCCGCACGACTTGATGTGGATCAAGTTGGCGTCAGAAGTGCTTGCACCCGCCGCGTGATTCGAAAGCCGGTTCGACGGTGTGACGAGTGCCAGCTTGGAGCGACCAGCCAATGTCAGTTCCGCCCCCGGAAGGTGATGCGTGGCGCTCAGCTGTGGGAACAGGGCGCGCCAGGCGTGGCGCTCGCCTTCGTGAAGGAGGGGCTCTTCGCGCTGAGCGCCGTCGATTCGGAAGGGCGCGAGTTGTTGGCGGGCGTGCGTGGGCCGAGCTCGATGTTGGGGCTGGAGTCGCTCTCGCGCGTGCCCGCGCGCACGCAGGTGGTCGCGCTGACCGACGCGACGGTGTGCAGCACGCGCGAGCCGCTCGAGGCACCAGCAGCGCTGAGCTTCGCGCTCGACGAGCTGAGCCAGGTGACGCGCGACGCTGAGCTGCGCGTGGGGACGGTGCTCTCGCGCGTGGCCCGGTTCCTCCTGCGGTACGGCGAGCTGCTCGCGCCGCGGCAGCGCGGCCCGTTCTCGAAGCGGCACGTGGCGCTCCTCCTCGCCTTGCGGGCCGAGACGTTCTCACGCGCGCTGCGTCAGTTGATCGACGCCGGCGTGGTGTCTTCGACGCTCGAGGTGCGCTCGCTCGCGCGGCTGCAACGCGTCGCCGACGGCGAGTCGCTCACGGCTTGAGCAGGCTTCCAGCAGGCGGGAACGATGGCACGCGTCGCGCCGCCGCTCACAGCTGCGTCCGCACCATCAGGAACGCCCACGTCGAGGGGTCCGCCCCGCGCGCGCTCGCCTCGCCGCCCGGCACGAAGACCGACACGTTCCCGGACAACGCCACGTTGGCGATGATCGGCACGGTGACGCTCAGGTCGACCTCGGTGCCCATGTTGCCGTCAGTGCGGTTGGGGTCGGCCGCGAGGAAGACCGCTCCAGTGGCCGAACTCCAGAGTGCCTTCGGGTCCCACGCGTTGAAGTGGTGCACGTCGAGCCACACGTGCGCGCCCCACGGCCGGAACCCGATCGAGGCGCGCTCGGCGACCACGTTCTGCCACGCGACGTAGTCGATGTAGCC
>JAEUJP010000932.1 GCA_016793725.1 Myxococcaceae bacterium
GCCACCTGGGCCTTCGGGCTGATGTCGCCGATCTCATCGAGGAAGATGGTGCCGCCGTCGGCCATCTCGAAGCGGCCCTTGCGCTCGCGCACCGCGCCGGTGAACGCGCCCTTCTCGTGGCCGAACAGCTCAGACAAGAGCAGCTCTTCGACCATCGCCGCGCAGTTCACCTTGATGAGCGGCATGCCGCGGCGGGGCGAGAGCTGGTGCAGCGCGTCGGCGAGCAGCTCTTTGCCGGTGCCGCTCTCGCCGCGAATCAGCACGGTGGTGTTGCTCTTGCCGATCGGCTCGAGCTGCCGAACGATGCGCTGCAGCGCCGCCGACCGGCCGACGAGGCCCAGCTTCTTTTCGGGCACCTGCGCCGCGATCGCCATGCTGCGCGGCAGCTTCAGCTCGGGCTCGACCGCAGCGAGCAGCTCGGCGCGGCGGGGCACCGACAAGAACGCCGTGCGGCGCACGGGCGGCACGCGCTGGAGCAGTTCTTCCAACATGCGCCACGCGCGCGACAGCTCGGCCGGCGCGCCCGGGTCGCCTGCCTGGCGCTTCAGCTTCGCCATCAGCAGGTGCACGCGGAAGGGGCCTTCGAGATCGGGGTTCTGGAGCAGCGCGTCTTTCGCGCGAGCAGCAGCGCGGCCCGCCCCGTGGAGGTCGGCCAGCTGCAGCGCGAGCTCGCCGCGGGTGAGCTCGATCTCGATCGCCGCGGCGGGCATCGAGGCGGCCGCGCGCTCGACGCAGCGGCGCGAGAGCTCGGCCTCGGCCTGCGCGCGCTCGCCCTGCGAGACGTGCGCGCGGGCCTTCAGCGCCGCAGCGAAGCCGGCATAGCCGTCGTTGCCGACCGACTCGAACCGGGCGCGGGCGCCGTCGAGCTGGCGAAGGGCCTCACCGTGGTCTTTGCGGTCGACCGCGATGGCGCCGAGGTTCAAGAGCGCGCTCGCCTCGAGGTACGCGTCGCCGAGCTGCTGGCTCAGGCTCAGCGCGTGCTCCGAGAGCTCGGTCGCGCGCTCGAAGTCGCCCAAGAAGTGCAGCAGGCGGCTGTAGTTCGAGGCGACGTGGGCCGTCTCTTTCGGGCCGACGTAGCGGGTGACCGTCTGCAGCGCGCGGGCGAGGCAGTCGAGGCCGAGCTCGAAGTCACCCGAGTCGAAGTAGATGGCGCCGAGGTTCGCGAGCGCCCAGTGGCGGCCGAGGCCGTGGCCTTGAGCCGACTGGTAGCAGGCGATGGCGGTCTCGACGTCGCCGAGCTTCTGCGCCGCCACGCCGCGGTTGAGCCGCGCCTGCGCGACGAGATCTTTGAGGCCCGCCTCTTCGGCGACCGACGCGTTCAGCGCGAACAGGTCAGCGGCTTCTTTCGCCTCACCGCGGGCGAGCAGCGCGCGGCCCATGGCGTTGCGCAGCGCGATGGCTGCGGAAACGGGAACACCCGACTGCGCGAGCGCCGCGCGGGCCACGTCGATGACGCGCCCCACGTTGCCGCGGGTGAGCAGCACGTCGGCGCGAACGGCCTCGGCGTCGAAGCGGGTGGCGTCGTTCTTCAACGGGCCCGCGAGCGCGAGCTCGGCGAGGCGCGGCTTGCCGGCGCGCAGCAGGTGGCGGGCAGCGAGCAGCAGCTTCTCGGCGCCGTTCTCGAGGCGGTTCGACTCGACCAGCACGCGAGCGGCGCGGCGGTATTCGCCCTGCGCGGCGAGCACGCTGCTGAAGCGGTCGAGCACCTTGGTGCGCTCGACGCCCTTCAAGCCCGTGAGCGCGCGTGCGTAGAGGTCGGCAGCGTCTTCGTGCGCGCCACGCGATGAGAGCTCGTCGGCGGCCTTCGCGGCGAGCTCGGTGGCCTCGGGGCTCTGGCCCAGCTCGAACAGCAGCGTGGCGGCCTGAACGACCTCGCCGTTGGCGGCGAGGGCTTTGGCGACGTTCTTCTGCACGGCGCCGCGGCGGGCAGCGGGCAGCGCCTCGGCCCAGGCGGCACGGTCGGCCTCACGGGCGAAGCGGTAGACGGGTTGGCCTTCGACGACGCGGGCCGAGAGGTAGCGGGCCTGCACGAGAGCGTCGAGGTGTGCGGCGACCTCACCCGACTGCAGGCTGGCGCGCAGGGCCGAGAGGTTCATCGCGTCGCGCGAGACCGAGAGCACGTCGAGCACCCCGCGCTGCGAGGCGTCGAGGCGTTCGGCGCGCTTCACGAAGAAGTCGACGGCGGGCACGGCCTTCTGCTCGAGCAGGGCGCCGAGCGCTTCGGGGTTGCCGCCGGTGGCCTCGAGCAGCTTCTGCGCGACGTCTTGCCGCGAGAGGTAGCCGCGAATGCCCTCGAGATCGAGGCCCGACATGGGCACCGAGCGCGCGGGGACCTTGGCGAGCACCTCGGCGAGCGGCTCGGGCAGGGCGCCGTCGTCGCGCAGCGAGGCGACGAAGAGGCCGCCCGACTTCGCGCCGGGCGTCGTCGAGACCGCTGCGATGTAGCGGAAGAGCTCGAGCGACGCGCGATCGGCGGCGTCGAGATCAGGGAGCAGGAAGACCGGCGACTCGCGGCCGGCGAGCGCGAACAGCTCGCACACGGCGTCGTAGAGCTCGACGCGGCGGTTCTGCATCACGTCTTTGCCGGTCGACTTCGTGAGAGGGCCGAGCAGGCGCGCGAGCTCGGCGAGGCGCGCAGCGGGCACGCCCGACTGGCCGAGGTGGCTCAGCAGCTCGCTGACGATGGGCGAGAAGAGGCCGAAGGTGCGGCGGGCATCGCGGCCGCTGCCCCCTTCGAAGACGTGGGCGTTGCGGCGGGCGGCGGCTCCGCGGAGGAGCCCGAACAGGTGGCTCTTGCCGACCCCGGCGGGGCCTTTCAAGAAGACGAAGCGGGCGCGCTCTGACGACTTCGCGTCGTCGTGCTCGCGCAACAGCATGGACAGCTCTGCATCTCTGCCAGAAGGCCCGGCTTCATCCGCCGGTCGGCCCCTCCACAGCGTCAACACTTCGCTCGACATCGGCAGCTCCCCGCGCGCCCCTTTGCGCATGTCAGCCGAGCCTGGCACTTCAACCAGGCTAAGCATCGACGCGCGTTCAGCAACCCATATGCCACTCTTCTACCGGGGTTAGCGCGCGCCGAGTGTCGCAGATCCGCCGGGTTCTACGCGACCCTACATGCGTGCGTGGAAAGAGGGAAAACGTCGCGACACCGGTGCCTGTGAGGGCTGGTGAGGTGGCCGAAACCCGGTCAGCCGAGGGTGGATAAGGCCGCGGAAGATCGCGACATCGGAGTCGCGGAATAAGGGTCAGCTCAGGAATGTGGTCAGGGGTTCCAGCCGCCACGCTGAGCATCACTTGGGCAGCTTCGAGGCCGGCATCGCCGTCAAACGACGGTTCCGGAAACGGCGAGCTGGTCGCGCAGCAGCACCACACCCACGCCCAGCCTGTCAGACTTTTTCCCAACGCGACGCATTCCCCACAGGGCCGCACCTTCGCGAGCCCAATTGTCGAGAGCAGATCATGAGGGAAGTGTTGGGTTTGTTGGGCGCCGTGGCCTTGATCAGTGGGTCTGGCTGCGAGGGCCAGATCGCCGAAAATGCTCCCGACCGCGCAGCCGTCGAGCCGCAACTGTTCGAGCCGAGCGATCGTCCCCGCCCTTTTCCGGTGTCAACCCGCCCACCCGGCATGCTGCCGCCGCCAGAGCGCGAATACGAAGAGCTGTTCGAGGGCGTGGGGCCCTACACCGGGGCGACACATCGGGTGCAGATCAAGACGCCCGACGGCGTCGAACAGGTCACCGCGATCGAAGTGGGGGACGACCTGGTGATCGAAGGCGACATGGTGTTGGGGACCAAGGCCGAGGTGTTGGGCGAGGCCGGCTCGGGGAAGCTGTTGTCGATTCCCTCACTCGGTGATCGTTGGCCCAACGGCATCGTCCCATACACGCTGGCTGGCGATCTGAGCGATGCAGATCGAATCTACGCGGCGATGGACCTGCTCTCGCAGCGCACGCCGGTGCGTTTCATCGCCCGCACCAACGAGAGCTCCTACGTTCGTTTCATGAACTCGTCGGATCGTGGCGTCTCGAGCTCGAAGGTGGGCCGCCAAGGTGGCCGCCAGGACATCAAGATCTGGGCGAGCCACTCGCCCGTGGTGGTCGCGCACGAGATCATGCACGCGCTCGGAGTGAAACACGAACAGTCCCGCGCAGACCGCGACAACCACATCACCTACCACCCCGAGTGCGTCGACGAGGGCCGCTCGGGGAACTTCTCGGTCTACGCAAGCGGGCTGCTGCTCACCCCCTTCGACTTCGATTCCATCATGCTCTACAGCTCGAACAGCTTCGCCGATGGGTGCCCCCCGTTGACCCACAAAGACGGGAGCACCTTCTCTGCGAATCGGAAGCTGCTGAGCTCCGGTGACATCAACGGCCTGTTCCTTCTCTACGCAGACAGCCTGGGGATCATCGAACAGGGTGACAAGTTCGGGGCAACGCTGGCGTCGGGCGACTTCGACGACGACGGGTACCAAGATCTCGCGATCGCAGCCACGGGTGAAGCTCCCGGAGCCGACCCCGCTTCGGGCGCGGTACTCATCTTCAAGGGAACGTGGAAGGGCCTCGTTCCGTGGATGACGCTGACCCAGGAGTCGCGCTTCTCGGAGTCGTCGTCGGGCCTCGGCTTCAACGAAGAGGGTGATTTGTTCGGAGCGTCGCTCGCTGTCGGCGACTTCAACGACGACGGCGTCGACGACCTCGCGGTGGGGGCGCCACGCGAGTCGGTCGGCGTCAACGCCGCCGCCGGAGCGGTGTACGTGTACTTTGGCTACGCCAACCGGAAAGACAACCCGCACCACGGACTCAAGCCGACCCAGGTGATCACCCAAGGCAATACGGGGGCCGGCGGCGATGAAGCGGGCGACTGGTTCGGCGCTGCGCTGACCGCCGGCGACTTCGACCGCGATGGCGACGACGATCTCGCGGTGGGTGCTCCACACGAGGCACTGCCGGGCCAGCCCGATGAAGCAGGCGCCGTCTTCGTCTTCCGCGGGAGCGTTTTGGGCTTCACCTTCTGGAAGACGCTCGACCAGACCGGGTTGGGGCTGCCTTCAGAAGGCGATCACTTCGGCGCTCGGCTCGCCAGCGGTGACCTCGATGGCGATGGGCGTATGGACTTGATCGTCGCGGCCCCCGACGACTCCAACTGGGGCTCGGGCTCCGGCGCGGTGTTCGTCTACCGCGGCGGTGCCGTGGTGCAGCTGTCGCCGCTGGCGTACCTGACCCAAGACGGCCTCGAGGCCGACGAAGCCAACGACCACTTCGGCAGCTCGCTGGCCACCGGCGACCTGAACTGGGACGGAGCCGATGAGCTCGTCGTCGGCGCGAGCGGCGACTTCGGCGGTCGAATGTTCCTCTTTCAAGGTGTGCCAGGTGGTGGCACGGGGCCCACGCCAGCGCAGACCTTCACTCAGACCGGCATCGGCCTCGACGAGAGCGGAGACATGCTCGGCAGCGCGGCCGTCATCGGTCGCATGACCGGGTCAAGCCCTCAGCTCGTCGTGAGCGCTCCCCGTGAAGTGCTGCCGAACGGGCAGCGCGCGGGTGCCCTCTTCCTCTACAGGCCGACCTTCAACGCCTTCCAACCGTGGCACGTGCTCACCGAAGACGGCCTCGACCCTGATGAGACTGACGACCGCCTGGGCAGTGCATTGGCGATTGCCGACTTCGGAAGGCGCGGCAGGGGTGACCTCGCGGCGGGCGCACCGACCGAGAAGCTCAGCTCGGCGTACGGCAGCCAAAACCACAGCCCCGAGGCCGGTGCCGTGTACATCTACCGCATCAAAGGGCAGCAGATGAGCGGGCTCCAGATGTTGACCCAGGAAACGACGACCGTGTACCAGCAGTAGCCAGGGCCGGGTTCGAGGCGCCCCGGTCTTGTTCACTCGCCACAAGGCCCGAAACCTCTCAGAAATCTGTAGCCGCGGCTCCGCAACCCACTGCAATCGCATCGCCGTCGATGGAACGTGGTTTGCACTGCAATCGTGAGTGCGCCTTCTCGTCGCCATCCTGTTTTTGAGCTGTGGTGTCTCCGGAATTGGTGTTCCCCGCCCTGACGGCGGAAGTGCTGGCGGCAACAGCTCGGCAGGCGGCAACAGCGCGGCTGGCGGCAACAGCGCGGCTGGCGGCGACAGCTCGGCTGGCGGCAACGGCTCGGCTGGCGGTAACGGCGGCAACAGCTCGGCTGGCGGTAACAGCTCGGCTGGCGGCAACAGCTCGGCTGGCGGCAACAGCTCAGGCGGGGGCAGCGGCACTGCCGGTGGTTCTGCGGGCGCGGGCGGAAGTGGCGGCGCGAGCGGGTGTGCGGGCCTGGCGGAGCTCGAATGCGGCGAACGAGCGGGCTGCATCGCGCAGCGCTGTTTCACGTGCACGTGCCGGCCGAGCTACCTCGGGTGCCGCGGCGTGAACGACCCCGAGATTTCGTGCCCGTTGGTCGACTGCGTGCAGCCGTCGTGTTGCCGCAACCAGAGCGAGTGTTCGAACAGCGGGGCGTACTGCGCCGCGCCGGGCACACCGGTAAGTTGTGGCACGTGCTTCACGGGCCCCGGCAACTGCACCAACGACCTGGGCTGCGGCACGGGTGAAATCTGCGAGCCGATGCGGTGCTCGTGTGAACAAGCATTGAGCTGCACGCCGGGCTGCCAGAGCGACACCAACTGCCGTGACGGGGAGCGCTGCAGCTTGGGGGCTCACCCGCGCTGCGTGCCCAAGCCGTGCAACGTGCCGGCGAACTGTGGGCCTGGTTTCAACTGCGTTGGTGGCCTGTGCGCGCAGCGCACGTGCGCGGTCGACCTCGACTGTGGCCCGGCGGACGCTGCGTTCTGTGTGCACGGCACCTGCTACCGAGGTCTGGGTGAGTGCCGTCTTCCCGTCCCTTGAGCCTGATCGATTTCCCCGCAGAAGCGTCGCGTGTCGCATGAGCGCGTCGAGGCGCCGCTGCCGCCCAGCTCTTTCGGGGGCCTCCAGGTTGTCGTGGGCGGTCTTCACCTTGCCGTCACGCCCGACAGCGCAGTGGCAGACGTGGTGTACAGCGGCTTCTCGATGCTGATCATCGTGTCGGTCTGTTCGTTGGGCGGTGGCGTCATTGAAATCGCATGCGATTGAACAGCACGCGAGGTATTCGGGGCCCGAACATCTGGCGAACAGACTTCGCGTGACCGGCGAGGCGAGCGACGTTCTGCCAGTGGCCGGTCGGCTGCAAACGATGGCGAGTCACGAAGCGAGGAACCGTGGGCACGATGATTGGAGTCACGTCTCATCACTTTCTGCTGCAGCGGGAAGACCACGCCGAGGCGCTGGCGGCGCTGCGCGAGTTCGTGCGCAGACACCCCGCAGATTTTCGCTCGACAGGTGAGCTGAGAGCGGCCGACCTTGCTGCTGCCCTCGACGAGGGCGGCTGGGCCGCCCGCGTCGACGAACACGGCGACGTGGTGGCGCTCGACTATGCCGGCGACAAGGCGCCTCCCGACGCGAGCGACGACTTCCCCATGTCGTTCTTCGAAGTCCTCGCGCCATACGTGAAGCACGGCCGCCTCTTCCGTTGGGTCGAAGGGCGCCCCGCCTTCATGTGCCACTCGCTCGGGCAGGGGGCCAACACGTATTCCCTGCGCGAGCCCGGTATCGAGCTGAGGCAAGTCGGCCCCCCGCCACTCGTGAAACCCGGAGCATCGGTCGAGATCGAGTTCAAGGTGCACGGACACGGCGTGTCGGATGGGACCGTCACGATTGAAGCGACGCACTCGACACAGGTCGACTACCAGATGCTGTCGCGCGAGGTGCCCATCGGTGGCAGTGGCCGCATCCGCGTCACACCGGTCGCTGGTGCCGCAAATCCGGTCGCGCTCTATGTCTCGGCAAGACTCGGCGACATCGACCAGTTCGATCTGGGGCTTCAGCTCCGCGTCGACACGCCGGCAGAGCAAGCAGACGGGCTGCACGACGTCATCGCTGCGAGCTCCCCGCTCGACGACGGTCGCGAGTACCCGTTTTTCGGAGCGAAAAAGGTGCCCGCTGCGCTCGAGTGCTTGAAGCGGTACGCAGCGCGGTACGCCGGTCGACCCGGCGCCGAGTTTCTCTCGGGCGTACTCGAGGCGCAGGGGCTCGCGGCTGCATTTCGAGCCGCGCAGCTCGAGTGCAAGGTGTCGCCCGAAGGAGCGCCGCTCGGAGTTCGATTCATCGGTGCGCGCCTCCCTGGCTGCGAGCGCTACGTGTTCGGGTTGTTCGCTTCGCTGCGCGGCCTCGTGACGCAGGCCCCGTGGTTTCGCGTGCGCTATGCGCACGACCCGGCGCGCGACGTCTGCCTGAGCTACGAGTGGGGCGAGCCCGCTCGGGATTTGAGGGAACCGTGAGCTCAAGTGACAACCGGTCCGGCCACGACCGCTTTCGCCTTCGCGCCGGGGCCCGTCGCACGGTCAGCGCTCTCCCAATCGCTCGGGAACGCGGCGTGGCAGCGAGCTCGACGACCCTTACCGCGGTCCGCAGGTAGCCTTCAGGGCAGCATTCTCGGCCTCGAGTCGCCGGAGTCGCTGCTCTTGCTCCTGCACGAGCTGGAAGAGCGCCTTGATCGACGCGAGCGAGACGCCATGCGCGTCGATGGAGTGGTAGCCCTTGTCGGTGTCGCCGAGCCCGAACGCGGCCTTGAAGTCCTGCGCCATCGGACCGAGGTGCCGCACGGTGGAGGGGTCGGCCGAGTAGCGCCAGGTGGACAGCCGCAGCGTCGCGACCTGCTGGAGGATGGCGCGCTCGTCGATGGCCGCGAGGTCGGTCTTGATCGAACGATCACTGGCGCACAGTGGCGCGCAGCCCTGCGGGCACGTGGGCTCCTGGACCGTCGGCCTGTGGCAAATGGACGGGCCGGAGACCGGGCCCTGGCGGTCGCAGCAGAGCTCGCCCGCTCCACAACACGTCGTCCCACAGCACGTCTGGCTGGTGGCACACGCGCCGGCGTCGATGGAGCAGGGCGGCGCCGTGCACGTGCCTCCGCAGTACGGGGTCGCGCCCGAGCAGCGCACATCGCAGGCGCCGCAGTTGTTCGGGTCGTTCGCCGTGTTCACGCAGGCCCCGCTGCAACAGGTGCGGCCGACTCCGCAGGCCCCGCCGTCTCCGCACCCCGCCGCCGCGCCGCCAGCCGAGCCCCCCGCGGCTGAGCCACCGCCCGCCGAGCCACCGCCCGCCGAGCCACCGCCCGCCGAGCCGCCCGCAGCCGCGCCACCGCCCGCCGAGCCGGCGTCGGTGTCCCCGACGATTGGCCGACCACACGAGGCACCGCCGACGAGCACGACGACCAGCGCGCGCAAGAGCATGCGTTGGACTGTACTCCGCCTCGGGCCAACGTGAGCGAGTCCGGTGCCCGGTGGGCACCACGCGCTCCCCATGACGGACACCAGCCTCTGGTCCTCCGCCACGAGCGGCCAGCCCTCCCGAAACGCCCGGTGCAGCATCGAGAGCTGGTCTCGCGGCGGCGGTGTTCACTTCGTCGTTCGCCCACGATCGGTGCACGCTACTGCGCGCCTCTGACACCGCTGCGTGCGGGGCGCAGATTGGGTTCGGGGGAATTCAACAGACCGCAGATCGGCAGGGCCGCGGCGAGGCCGATTTGGTGGGCCCGCTCTGCACTCGACTGATCA
>JAEUJP010000934.1 GCA_016793725.1 Myxococcaceae bacterium
CGGCATGCGCTCCGGGGCATTCGTTTTGGGCAGGGCCTCGACTTACCGGCGGCTCGGCGCCGAGCGCTCAGGCGCCGACCTGCTGAAACGGCCCCTCGGCCACCGGCAGCGCCGAGCCACGCTGACCCACGCGGGTGCGAATGATCGCCCCGAACGAGACGCACGCGGCCGTGAACACCGTCAGCTGACCCAGCACCGGCACCATCGCCACCAGCATGATGATGAGCAGCCCCACCGCGAGCACCGCGGCCTGCGTGCGCCGCTTCTTCATCAGGGGGAACTTCGTGCCCAGGTGGTTCGCGAGCGCCAGCATGCCCATCACCAGCGCGAGCGGCCCGAGCAGCCACATGGCCAGCATCACCGGTATGCCGACCAGCGTGACGAAGAGGAAGATCGAGAGCGGGAACCAGCCGATCGCCGCGAGCAGGCCGGCGAGCCCGCTCTTCACCGGCTCGTTGCGAATTTCGGCCTCGATGTTCCGCATGCGGTTCGGAGCGAACATCATCAGCAAGAAGCCCAGCCCGAAGAACGTCGCGAAGAAGACGAGAAACGCCGCCACGCCGCCGCCCTCGTGGTCTTGCTTCTTTTCGGCCACCTTCACCGCGGGCAGCGCCTTCGCGAGCGGCTTCACGCCCCCGCCGATCGACACCTCTTCGCCTTTCACCACCGAGCCCTCGCCCCTCTTCACCTGACCGCCGAACGCCACCGCGTCGCCCTCGATGGTCGTGCCGTCGCCGATCAGCACGTCGCCGCCGAACGCCACGATGTCGCCGTCGGCGTGCACCCCATTGCCCAGCGTCACCGACCCGCCGTACGCCACCACGTCGTCGACGTGCTCGCCGTCGGGCACCGACACCGAGCCCGTGCCCATCTGCACCTTGCGGTCGGAGTCGCTCACCGAGGGCTTCGGTGGCGGCGCGGGGGCAGCCGGCGGAGCCGCAGGCACCGCGACCGGCGCCGGAGCCGTAGCAGCGGCAGCGGCAGCGGCAGCGGCAGCCGGCTTCACCACCCACACCGGCCCTTCGTGGTGCAGCTCGAGGCCGTGCACCTTCACCAACGCCTCGAGCGCCTGCTCGGCCGTGACGTCTTTCAGGTGCACCTCGGCCTGCACACCGAGGTCGCCCGTCGCGATCAGGCTCAGCTCGCCCTTCGTCGCGATCGCGTTCAGCGCCTCGCCCAGCGTGCCCCGGTAGTCGACCGAGATCGGCGCCGAAGTCAGCGCCACCAGAACCCAAGCGAACGTCATCATGCCGCCACCTTCCCGAGCTTCTTGAGCGCCAGCACGCTGCTGCCCAACATCGCCGCGAGGCCGAGCGCCACCGGCACCGCCGCCGTGCGCCACACCGTCTCGAGCGCGCTGCCGACGCCGATGAACAGCTCGCGCGCGCGCACGAACGTGTCGGCGAACGTCAGGCCGACGCCCTCGAACCCCGCGCCGTGCGAGAGGAACATGACGACGCCCGCGCCGAACGTGGCCACCGTGATGACCACGGCCATCGCGACGTCGCGCGGGCTCATGGCAGGCGCCGGCGCGGCGGCGACCTTCTGCATCACCTGGTGAACGAAGTCTGCGGGCGGCAGCGGGTCGGCCAGCCGCAGCAGATCTTTTTCGAGCTGCCGGTGCTCTTCGAGCAGCTCGTCGCGCTCGTCGTTCGGCAGCGCCGCGAGCAGCGCGTCGAGCTCGGCGTCGGTCTTGGGGTCTTTATCGTTCATGGCTTCGCCTGCATCACCTTGCGGAGTTTTTCACGCGCCCGAAACAGCCGCGCCATGATCGTACCCGGAGCGACGTTCATCACCTCGGCGATCTCTTTCGTGGTGCGCCGCTGCACGTAATACAGCGCCAGCACCTCACGGTCGTCGGCGCTCAGGGTGCCCATCGCCTCTTCGAGCGACTTCTTCTCTTGTTTGTCGATCGCCGTCTGCTCGAGCGAGGCCTCGCCCGACGGCAGCACGTTCGCGTGCTCAGACACGTCTTCGGTCGACATGCGCGAGCGGCGGCGCAAGAGGTCGAGGCAGAGGTTGCGCGCGATCGCCATCACCCAGAGGTCGAACGGCCGCGACTCGTCGTACCGGTTCAGGTTCTGGTACGCGCGCAAGAAGGCCTCTTGCGCGACCTCCGACGCCTCGGCGTCAGACCTCAGGAGCCGCAGGCAGATGCCGTACACCGGCCGCTGAATGCTGCGCACCAGCTGCGCGAACGCATCGGAGTCGCCGCGCCGCGCGCGCCGCACTTCTTGAAGGTAGGGGACACCTTCTTCGACGGCCATCATCGACAGACTGAGCGGGTCAGGCAGCGACAGCTCGAGCGCAGTGTTCACACAGCGACATACGGTCACCCGTGCGGCGCATTGCGTTGTTCATTTTCTTCGTGAATTCGGCCGGTTGCCGGGGCGCTTCGGGGCTCCGCCGCGGTCGCCGCTGCGCTGCGGGGGCCGCCGGGCCTGGGGGCGCCCGCCGCCGCCGGTCTTCGGGCCTTCTTCGGGGGGGTTCGCCTGAACGAAGCCGCTCATCGAGCGGCGCGGGCCGGTCTTGAACGACGGTGGGGGGCGAGCCCCGCCGCGGCGATCGTCGCGCGTCACCGTCATGAAGTCTTCCGAGGCCGCGACGTGCCGATCGACCGACGCGCTGAAGTGGAAGAGGCGCTTCACCACCAGGGTCGCGTACGAGCCGGGCGGCAGCGTGAACGCCACGTTCAGCTTGAAGTGGGGCCGGTTGAGCTCGTCGGGCGTCGCCTTGCCGATGACGAGCTTGTGCGGGTAGACGAGGGCGGGCCGCTCTTCGTGCTTGAAGAACAAGAGCTTCTCGGCGCCGGCCACGCGCAGCTTGTCGAGCGTGAGCTTGTCTTTGCCGAGCGCCCACGTGGCGGCCTCGCGCACCTGGTCGTCGGTGAACGTCGTCGTCGGGGCGAGCAGGGGGAAGCGCAGGTCTCTCAACTTCTGCAGCGCCTCGGGCGCGGCGTCGCGGTGAAAGAGCAGGGTGCCCGCCTGGTACGGCATGGGGAAGAGGTGCTCGCGCGGGAACATCAGCTGCAGCAGGCGGCGAACCCCCTCGTTCCACAGCCATGACTGAAAGGTGAACAGCTGCATCGCCCGATAGTCGGAGTCGATCTGCAGAAACGCGTTCAAGAAGTCTTTCGGCTTCTCGCGCAGCGCCGAGAGAATGCGGAAGTACTTCTTGTTGCCCTCGAACGGGCAGCGGGCGGCCCAGTCGCCCCAGTGGTCGGCCCAGAACTTCTTCACCTTCGCGTCGTCGGTGCGGTCGAGCGGGCTCGGCACGGCCATGAAGTTGTGCAGCGCCGCCTCGTGGTCGCCGCGCAGCAGATCTTTCGCGATGTAGCCCTGGCCGTGCTTCAGCGAGCCGAAGCGCTGATCGTCGAAGTAGTTCACCACGCCCAGCCGGTTCACCTCGGCCGCTGCCAGCGCCACCAGCGGCAGGTCGCCCTCTTTCACCGCGCGCACCGTCACCGAAAAGCGGTTCGACGTGATGTTCGCGGCCGACAGCGGCCGGTCGGTGCGCCCGAGAAACTTGAGGCGCAGATCTTCGTCTTGCATGTCGACGTCGGCGCCGTCGACCGCGATGAGCTGCTCGGTGCGGCCCTGTTTGTCTTTCAGCCCGCAGTAGCTGATCGACATCGGCTTGAGGCCGAAGCGCTCACGAATGCGCGCCACGGCGTCGAACGTCGAGAGCTTCTGCTTGTCCATCAGGTAGACGCGGTGCGTACCCGACGCCACCTCGTCGAAGCGAAACGACTCCTTCACCGAGAAGTCTTCCGGCCTTTGCTTCAGACGCATGCGATGCGCTCTAACACGAGCCGCTTTGTGACTTGTGGATCGTCCGTGATCTGCCCGGCAACTGACCGGGTCATGAAACACGCAGCCCTGCTCGCCGCCCTCGTCACCACCGGTTGCGCCAGCAATCTCGCACAGATGCAGACCGCCCGCGCGCTCGAGCCCGGCCAGCTCCGCATGAGCGGCGGCGTGGGCTGGTACGTGCCCGCCGGCCAGATCGCCGCCGTCGCCGGCGACGGCATCGAGGTCGCCAAACAAGAGATCAAGGCCGAGCTCAACAACACCGAGTACGACATCTCGCAGGCCGACAAGCGCAAGATCGCGATCAACTCCGTCGCGCTCGCCGCGATGAACCCGTACCCCAACGTTCACCTCGACGCCCGCATCGGCATTCTGCCGAGAGTCGACGTCGGGCTCCGCTACAGCATCGACGCCGTTCGCGCCGACGCGAAGTGGAACTTCTTTCACGATGGCCCGAACGACCCCGAAGACGGCCTGCCCCGGAAGAGCAAAGACATCGCCATCGGCTTCATCGTCTCGAAGCAGCTCTTCTCGCCCGCCGTCGGCGACATGATGGGCATGATTCGCCTCGACAACTTCAACCGGTGGGACTTCGAGGTGCCCCTCTATTTCAGCATCGACGTCAGCCGGTACTTCGGCGTCTACGGCGCCGGCCGCTACCGCTACACCACCATGACGTTCGACCAGCACGTCTCGACCAAGACCGACTGCGGCTGCGGCGATGGCCCCAAGACCACCATCGTCTCGAGCGCCTCTCGCATGCAGAGCCACTTCTACGGCGCCACCGCCGGCATGCGCGTCGGCTCGGCCCGCTTCTCGTGGATGCTCGAGATCACCGTCGGTCACACCCAGGCCAAGACCGAGCTCCTCGGCGAGGTCGTCGAGCTCGGGGGCCTCACGTTCTACCCGGCCACCGGCATTGCCTTGACGTTCTGAGCGCGAGCCGCCAAAGCTGCGCTGCATGCGCCAGCTCGCCTTCATCGTTTTCGTCAGCGGGTGCAGTGTCAGCAGCTGCAGTGCCGGCAGCAACACCGTCACGGTCTGCAGCGGCACCGTGCAGGGCAAGCTGATGGGCACGTTCAGCGTCTGCAACGAGCTCGACCAGCGCTACCGCGCCAACCTCGACACCTGGGCCTTCACCGCCAACTACACCGAGCTGCCCACCGTCTTCACGTGGTCGACCGATTGGGAGATCAAGGGCGAGCCCCGGCCGCGCCAGTTCTCGCAAGAGCAGCCCGACACGAAGTGCAACATCACGATGAAGAAGGGCTCGCAGACGTGGGTCGCCCGCCACGGCGCCGGGGTGCCGGCGTCGGGCACCTGTCAGCTGACGCTCGACGTCGTCAACGAGATCGAGGTCTCGGGCAACGTCACCACCTACAAGGTCAAGGGCAGCGTGACGGCGCTGCTCGAGGCGGTGCCCGGTACGGGGGCCTCCGACACCGTGAACGTCTCGCTCGCCCTGTGCCAGGGTGACGCCGAGCTGTGCCCACCGATGATGTGAACAACCTCCACCCCTTTTGCTAGTGTCGCGTAAGCCTTGGCTCAACTGCCGCCGATTCAGCTGACCGACGAGGTCTCCGGAGGAACTCCGAAGCTCGGCCAGGTGTACGCACCCGGTCAGATCAAGGGCCCCCGGCTCGCGGGCCGCTTCGCCGACGGCAAGCAGGGCGAGTTCCCGCTCGGCAACAAGACGTCGCTCGGCCGGCACCCGAACAACACGCTGCGCCTCGTCGACCGCGAGGTCTCGAAAGAGCACGCGAGCATCGAGCGGGTCGGCAACACGTATCTGCTGAGAGACCTGAACTCGTCGAACGGCACGTTCGTGAACGGCCGCAAGGTGCGCGAGCTGCGCCTGCGCGACGGCGACGAGATCGCCCTCGGCAACAGCCGGCTCGTCTTCCACTCGGGCGAGGTGGGGGCCAGCGGCGGCACCCCGTCGACGTCACCGGGCGTCACCGTCGTCGCGTCGGCGCACTCGATGCCGGCGTTTCTCGCGCAGGTCGAGCAGAAAGAAGAGACCGAGTTCAGGCCGTCAGATCAGATTCACGACATCACGAGCCTGAAGCAAGACTACGAGAAGCTCCGCATCGCGAACGAGTTTCACCGCTTCGTCGGCGCCGAGCGCGAGCTCAAGTCGCTGCTCGACAAGATTCTCACCGTCGCGTTTCAGCTCCTCGCGGCCGACAACGCCGTCATCTTTTTGCCCGACGAGACCGGCAAGCTGCACGACGCCGCGGTGAAGAAGCGCAAAGAGAAAGAGATCGATCAGCCCGTCGTCGTTTCTGACACGGTGCTCCAGCGCGTCGCCCAGACCCGCTCGGCCGTGCTGACCGCCGACGCCATTCTCGACTCGCGCTTCTCGTCGTCCGAGTCGATCGTCGCCCAGGGCATTCGGTCGGCCATGGCCGTGCCGCTGCTCTCGAAGGGCGTCTTGAAGGGCGTGCTCTTCTGCGACACCCGCGAGCGCA
Source organism: Myxococcaceae bacterium (assembly GCA_016793725.1). Lineage (GTDB taxonomy): Bacteria > Myxococcota > Myxococcia > Myxococcales > Myxococcaceae > Xiheicaenimonas > Xiheicaenimonas phototrophica. Next base: position 6,281 of record JAEUJP010000934.1, read on the forward strand.
CGAACGCCTTCTCTGAAAAAGATCTCAAGGTGTTGAGCGGCATCGCCTCGCAGGCCGCCATCGCGCTCGAGAACGCAGACCTCGCGAAGAAGATCGAGGTCGAGGCCGTCACCCGCGCCGAGCTCTCGCGCTTCCTCTCGCCCGCGGTGGCCGAGATGGTGGTGCAGGGCAAGGTCGAGCTGTTGCGCGTCGGCCGCATGGCCGAGGTGAGCGTCATCTTCGCCGACATTCGCGGCTTCACGTCGATGAGCGAGAGCGAGTCGCCGCAAGAGACGGTCGCCATGCTGAACGCGTTCTTCACGCGCATGGCGCACGTGATCTTTCGGCACGAGGGCAACCTCGACAAGTTCATCGGTGACTGCGTCATGGCCACCTGGGGCCCGCCGTCGCAGCACCCCGACGACGCCGCGCGCGCGCTCAAGGCCGCGCTCGACATGAACGCCGAAATTTCCGACATGAACCGGGCGCGGGAAGAAGAGGGCCTGAAGCCCATCTCGGTCGGCATCGGCGTCAACACCGGCACCGCGGTCGTCGGCTACATGGGCTCTTCCGATCGCCACGAGTTCACGGCCATCGGTGACTCGGTGAACACGGCCTCACGCCTCTGCGGTCTCGCGAAGGGCGGCGAGGTGCTGGCGAGCGAGAACACCGTGCGCCGCGCGGGCCCCGGCTTCTTGATCGAGCCCGTCTCGATGATGCAGGTGAAGGGCAAAGAGAAGGGCGTCAACACCTTCCGGGTCGTCGGCCTGTCTGAAGGCTGAAGCTGGGTCGGCCGGTCACGCAGACGTGCCCCAACTGCCAGAAGGTGCACGACGTGTCCGTCTACGTGTCGGGCCAACGTCTTCAGTGCAGTTGCGGCATCCGCTTCGAAGTGCAACGAAGCGATGTCTCTTCCCTTCGTCTTCCGCCCGCGATGGCTGACTCTTCCAAAGGCACGCCGGTACCCGACGGGCAGGAGCCCACCCTCACCCCCGCCTCGCGCGGCCAGGGCGTGCCCACCGTCGCCGAAGGCACCGCGGTCGCTGCCGCGCCGCCGACCATTCCCGGGTACGAGCTCGTCGAGATCGTCGGCAAGGGCGGCATGGGCGAGGTGTGGCGCGCGAAGCAGGTGTCGCTGCAGCGCATGGTCGCGGTGAAGGTGCTGCCGCCGCGCCTCGCGAAAGACCCCGAGTTTGTCGCGCGCTTCGACAAAGAGGCCACTGCGCTCGCGAGCTTGAGCCACCCGAACATCACGCAGATCATCGATCGCGGCGTCAGCGGCGATCACTATTACTTCGTGATGGAGCTCGTGCCCGGCAAGAGCCTGCGCGAGATCATCAGCGGGGGCCGGCCCACGCCCGCCGAGGCGCTCAAGATCGCGGTGCAGATCTGCCGTGCGATCGATCACGCACACGCGCAGCAGATCATTCACCGCGACCTGAAGCCCGAGAACATTCTCATCGACGAGGGCGGGCACGTGAAGGTGGCCGACTTCGGGCTCGCCGGTATGCGCGGCAGCAAGCGCAACGTCGAGCTGACCGCCACCGCCGTCGCGATGGGCACCGTGAACTACATGGCGCCCGAGCAGCGGCGCGACGCGAAGAACGTCGACCACCGCGCCGACATCTATTCGTTCGGCGTGATGCTCTACGAGCTGCTCACCGGCGAGCTGCCCATCGGCCGCTTCAAGCTGCCGAGCGAGCGCATTCGGGGGCTCGATCGCCGCATCGACGACGTCGTCGCGCGCACGCTCGAGACCGACGCCGAGGCCCGGCCGAACCGCGCCGCCGAGATCGCCACGTCGCTCGAGGGGCTGCTCTCGACGGCGAGCACCTCGTCGCTCGAGTCGGTGCCGGCCGGGTACACCACGAACGCCTCGCGCGGCGAGAACCTCTCTCAGCCGCCGTCGTATTTTCGCGGCAGCCGCATGCCCGTCTGGGTGCTGCCGCTCGCCGTGCTCACCGGCATGGCGCTGCTCGGCGCTGCGCTGAAGCTCTGGCCGCAAGGGGGTGAAGACGACGGCCGTGAGGCGAAGGGGCCGCCGGGCTACGACGACACCGAAGACGACCTGCTCACCAGCTCGAAAGAGGCCGGCAACACGGTCAGCGTCGACTTCGGCCCGAACGGCACCGAGGCGCTCAGCGCCCACGCCGGAGTGTGGAAGGTCGAGAACGGCACGCTCGTCGCGACCCAGTACGGCGGCCCCACCCACGACGACCGGCCCAAGCTCGTGCCGCGCACGTACCTCGCGAACCGGTACTTCGCGGCCGACGACTTCGCCCTCACCGTGGGTATGGATCTCGACGATCTGCCCGAAGAGTTCCCCACGCTGCCGGCACGCACGCAGCGGTACGGCGAGCTCGCCTTTCGCATCAAAGACGTTCAGGTCAGCGTGTTCGCCATGCCCGACGAGGGCGTTCGCCTCAACTGGCGCTACATCGCCGCAGACGGCACCGAGCAGGTGGGCAGCTCCGGCGCCGACGTCGAGGCGCTCACCGCCGACGAGGTGCGGGTGCCGCCCGGCCACTTCCGGCTCGGCCTCACGCTCACGAAGACGAAGGGCGGCGCGGTGAAGGCCGAGGCGCGCATCAACGACTCGACCATCGTGCGCAAGGTGCTGCCCGGCCTCGCCGGCACGGTCGGCAAGGTCGCGCTCGGCTGCCGAAACCTGGTGTGCCGGTACGACGAGCTGAAGGTGACCGGCAAGCCGTACGAGCGCCCCGCCGGCAGCGGCAAGGGGGCGGCGCAATGATCTGGGCCGTGCTGCTCGCGGGCCTGGGGCCCTGCGCCGAGCTCGCCAACTGCACGGCGAAGCTCCGCACCCCGGCCGCGCTCTTGCCACAGGCGCGCGCCGCGCTGGCGGGGGCACGGTTGCCCGAGGGCGAGCCGAAGACGGCGCCTTCAGCCATCGACCCGAAGGTGCTGCGCGGCGACAAGGCGTTCGCGATCGAGATCGAGCCCGACGGCGAAGCGTTCGTCGTTCGCGCGCTCTCGCTGCACCGGGCGCCGTCGGTGTTCGGGCGGGTGAAGGTGACGCCGCAGGCGCTGCCGAACCCGAAGCACCAGGCGAAGGCGGTCGAGATCGCGCTGCGCGGCGGCATCGCGCGCGCGATGGAAGACTTGAGCGCCCAGCTCGCCGAGGCCGTCGGCCAGGGCCGCCGGGTCTTGAAGCTGTCGGTGCGGGTGTCGGGGCTGAGCGCTCCGGCGCGGCAGTTCGTGGCCGAGACGTTCTTGCCGTGCCTCAAGAGCCAGTTCGATCTGCTCGGCCCGGTGACCGAGCCGCGCGAGGTGGCGGGGTACCTCGAAGACGAGGTCGAGTACGCCCCGCTGAAAGACGAGCCGCGCGACAGCCTCGACTGGCAGGCGAAGCGGCTGCGCGACACGTCGGTGGGCCAGAAGGCGCAGTGCCCTCTGCCGGCGAAGGTGCTCGCGACGTTCAACCCCGACACCGTGAACCGCGGCGTCATCGTGGAGCTGAAGTGAGCAAGCCCAGAAGGAAGCCGGCCCGCCGCGCCGACGCCGATGACTACGGCGAGATCATCGGCGCCATCGATGTGGGCACGAACGCGGTGCGGCTCGAGCTCGCGCGCGTGCTGCACGACGGCACGCTCGAGACGCTGCACACCGAGCGCGACCCGGTGCGGCCCGGTGAAGGGCTGTTCACGTCGGGCCTCATGAAGCGAGAGGTCGCCGACCGGCTGCTGGCGACGCTGCGGCGCTACTCGGCGCTGTGCCGCCGCTATGGGGCCAACGTGCGGGCGGTCGCGACGAGCGCGGTGCGCGAGGCGAAGAACCGCGACGAGATCGTGCGCCGCGCACGGCGCGAGGCACAGCTGAACCTCGAGGTCATCTCGGGCAAAGAAGAGGCGCGCCTCATCTGCATGGGCGTGCTGCACGGGTCGCCGCCGCTCAAGCGCTCGCTGCTGTTCGACATCGGCGGCGGCTCGACCGAGGTCGTGAACGCGTTCGGCGAGCACGCCAAAGATCTGTGGAGCATCGACCTGGGCGCCGTGCGCCTGACCGAGATGTTTCGGGTCTCGGGTGAGGTGCCGAAGAAGCAGCTCAAGCTGCTGCGCCGGTACGCGCGCGACGCGGCGGGCGAAGCGCTGCCCGAGCGGCTGCCGGGGCGACCGACCCTGGCGCTGGGCTCGAGCGGCACCATTCAGGCGGTGGTGGGCTACGCGCGGGCCGAGGGCACGGGGCACGTGACGGCGAAGCAGCTCGACCAGGTGGTCGAAGAGCTGGCCGAGATGGACTCCGAGAAGCGGCGCAAGCGCTTCGACCCGCGGCGCGCCGACATCGTCGTGGCGGGCGCGGTGATTCTCGAGGCGCTGATGAAGCACCTCGGCGTCGAGACGATCACGGCGGTCGACCGCGGCCTGCGTGAGGGCATTCTCATCGACATGGTGAAGCGGCGCCGGCCCGGTGACGCCGACACGTCGCTCGCCGAGGCCGCGCTGGCGATGGGGCGAAGGTTCGCGTTCGGTGAAGAGCACGCGCGCGACGTGGCGCGCATCGCGCTGGGGTTGTTCGACGATCTCGCGCCGATGCATCAGCTGCCGGCGGCGTCGCGGC
>JAEUJP010000047.1 GCA_016793725.1 Myxococcaceae bacterium
CCGCCCTCGGCGCCCGACGACGTCTCGGCGTTGCAGCCCGTGCCGCGCCCCGAGGTCGCCCCACCCTCGCCGCAGGTCGCGCTGCCGCGCCCCCCCGTCGAGCGGCTCGAGGTGCGGCCCGGGGTGCCGCCCGGCTCGTCGGCCACCGCGCCGCCGCCGCCGCCGTCGGCCGCCTCGGGCGAGGCGCCTGCGACGGCCGGGGGCACGCCGTCGTTTCCCCTCGATGCGGGCGTTCGTTTTCCCCTCACCGGGCCGGGCATTCGGGCTGCGGTGCAAGACGCGAAGGCCGACATTCAGCACTGCTACGAAGCGTGGTCGAAGGTGAGCCCGTCGCTCGGCGGGCGGCTGGTGATCGGCTTTCGAATTTCGGGCGACGGGGGCCCCGAGGCCACGGTCGATCGCGTGCGGCTCACCGAAGACGCGGGCATGGGCAACGCGGCGTTCGAGGGCTGCGTGCTGTCGGTGATGAGCGACCTGCGCTTCGACGCCCCGCCGAGCGGAGATCTCGAGGTGACGTACCCGTTCATCTTCTCGAACGACGCCGGGTCGTAGAAATGAAACGGCCCCGGCGCTCTCTCGAGTACCGGGGCCGCTCTGCGACTCAGCTGACGCTGAATCACATGTCCATGTCTTCGCCGCCGTAGTCGGGCGTCGCGCCGCCCTTGCCCTTCTTCTTCACCTTCTCGGCGATCATGGCCTCGGTGGTGAGGAGCAGCGACGCGACCGAGGCCGCGTTCTGCAGCGCGCAGCGGGCGACCTTGGTCGGGTCGATGACGCCGGCCTTCTCGAGGTCTTCGAACTCTTCGGTGCGCGCGTTGAAGCCGAACGCGCCCTTGCCTTCGCGAACCTTGTTGATGACGACGGCGCCTTCCCAGCCGGCGTTCTGCGAGATCTTCCACAGCGGCATCGTGATCGCCTTCTTCACGATGTCGACGCCGTGGGCCTGCTCGCCTTCGGCCTTCAGCTTCTCGAGCGCGGGCAACGCGCGAATGAACGCGACGCCGCCGCCCGGCACGATGCCCTCTTCGACCGCCGCGCGCGTGGCGTGCAGCGCGTCTTCGACACGGGCCTTCTTCTCTTTCATCTCGGTCTCGGTGGCCGCGCCGACGTGCACGACCGCGACGCCGCCGACCAGCTTGGCGAGGCGCTCCTGGAGCTTCTCGCGGTCGTAGTCAGACGTCGTCTCTTCGATCTGCGTGCGAATGAGCTTGATGCGGCCTTCGATGTCGGCCTTCTTGCCCGAGCCGTCGATGATCGTGGTGTTGTCTTTGTCGATCAGCACGCGCTTCGCCTTGCCGAGATCCTGCAGGGTCAGGTTCTCGAACTTGTGGCCCAGCTCTTCGCTGACCGGGTTGCCGCCGGTGAGCACCGCGATGTCTTTCAGCATCTCTTTGCGGCGGTCGCCGAAGCCCGGCGCCTTGACCGCGGCGACGTTCAGCACCCCGCGGATCTTGTTCACCACCAGCGTGGCCAGCGCCTCACCCTCGACCTCTTCGGCGATGATGAGCAGCGGCTTGCCCGAGCGCGCGACCTGCTCGAGCAGCGGAATCAGGTCTTGCATGATCGAGACCTTCTTCTCGCTGATGAGAATGTACGGGTCGTCGAGCTCGGTCACCATGCGCTCACGGTTGGTGACGAAGTACGGCGAGATGTAGCCGCGGTCGAACTGCATGCCTTCGACGACGTCGAGGGTGGTCTCGAGGCCCTTCGCCTCTTCGACGGTGATGACGCCCTCTTTGCCGACCTTGTCCATCGCGTCGGCGAGAATGGTGCCGATGGTCTCGTCGCCGTTCGCCGAGATGATGCCGACCTGGGCGATCTCTTTTTTGTTCTTCGTGTCCTTCGAGAGCTCCTTCAGCTGCTCGACGACCACTGCGACGGCCTTGTCGATGCCGCGCTTCAGGTCCATCGGGTTGTGGCCGGCCGCCACGAGCTTCAGGCCCTCTTCGTAGATCGCGCGCGCGAGCACGGTCGCGGTGGTGGTGCCGTCGCCGGCGGTGTCGCTGGTCTTGCTCGCGACCTCTTTCACCATCTGCGCGCCCATGTTCTCGAACTTGTTCTCGAGGTCGATCTCTTTCGCGACCGTCACGCCGTCTTTGGTGACGGTGGGCGAGCCGAACGACTTCTCGATGACCACGTTGCGGCCCTTCGGCCCCAGCGTCACCGCGACCGCGTCAGACAGAATGCGAACGCCGCGAAGAATGGCCTCGCGCGCACCCTGGTGAAACCAGATCTCTTTCGCTGCCATGTATGCTCCTGAAATCGTTGAGACCGAGCGTTAGCACTCGGTGTGTGGGAGCGCCAATATTGGCGTCCCCGTGCGATTGTCAACCCGAACTCCAGATCGAACCGGTTTGCTGCACGTGTCAGAGGCATGCCGGGTCACAGGAACATGGTCGAGCGCCCTTCGAAGTCGCGAAAGTCGAGCAGCCCGTGGATGTTGCTGGTGTACGGGTGGTCGCTGATCGCCGCGGCGCTGTTGGGGGCGCAGGCCGGTGAGGTGGCGGCGGCGGCGGTGGTAGGCGCGCCGGGCCTGGCCATCGTGGCGTGGGCGGTGGCGGGGCTGAAGCTCGCGCGCGCCTGACCGCGCCTTTTCAGTGCGTCGCGAACCCGACGAGGTCGAGCAGCTTGTTGAGCTCGAGCGGCTTGTGCAGCGTCATCGCGACGCCCTTGCGCATGCCTTTGTCGGCCAGCTCTTCGCTCGGGTAGGCGGTGATGAGAATGACGGGCAGATCTTTGAACCGCGGCAGCGCGTGAATCTGCTGCGTGAACGAGATGCCGTCGGCGTGGGGCATCATCAGGTCGGTGATGACGAGGTTCACGTCTTCGTTCTGCAGGGTCTCGAGGCCCTGAATCGGGTCGGGGGCGGTGAAGCACCGGTAGCCGTGCTTGCCGAGGAACGTGGCCAACATCAGCGCCTGTGACTGATCGTCATCGACGATCAGGATGTTCACTCCCCTGTTCGGCTCCACTAAAGGGGCTTTCTAGCGAATTGACCGACCCATGTCCCGTGCGCTCGAAGAGTGGCTCGATGAAGCCGAAGCAGCCCTTGAGACGGCCGAGCCCCAGCGGGCCCTCGCGTGCGCGAACGAAGCGCTCGCCCTCGACCCCACCAACCGCGACGGGCTGAGCCTCAAGGCCACCGCGCTGGTCGAGCTCGACCAGCTCGAAGAGGCCGACCCGATCTTCGAAGGGCTGATCGAGCGCTTCCCCAGAGACGCGCACGTGAAGCTCGCCGCAGCGAGCGCGTTCATTCGCTACGACGTCGACAACCGCGACCGGGTCGAGGCCGGGCTCGAGCTGCTCGAGGGCCTCGACCGCGCGAAAGACGAAGAGGTGCGCTTCGAGGCCCTGCTGCTGACGGGCATCGGGCTCTCGAACCTCGGCGAGCTCGAGCCGGCGCTGAAGGCGCTCGCCGGCGCGCTCGACATCGACCCCGACGACGTCGACACCCGGCTGCAGCACGCGCTCGCGCTGTTCGAGAGCGGCCGCTTCGACGAGGCGAAGCGCGAGCTCACCGACCTCACGCGCGACGAGCCCGAAGAGGCGCCCGCGTGGCACACCCTGGGCCTCATCGCCGAGCGCACGAAAGACGCCGACGCCGCGCGCCGCTTCTTCGAGAAGGCGCAGCGCCTCGACGCCGAGACCTACCCTCAGCCGGTGAAGCTGACCGACGGCGAGTTCGACGCCGTGGTCGCCGAGGCGATCGAGAAGCTGCCCGAGGCCGCGCGCGCAGAGCTCGGCAACGTGACCATCGCGGTCGAGCCGGTGCCCGACGACGACGACGTGCGCGAGGGCACCTCGCCGCTGGTGCTCGGCGTGTTCATCGGCGCGGCCGTCGACGCGCGCAGCCCGACCAGCGCCGAAGATCACGGCACCGCGCGCATCAAGCTCTTCCAGAAGAACCTCGAGCGGTTCGCGCGGTCGCGCGACGAGCTGATAGAAGAGATCGGCGTGACGCTGCTGCACGAGGTCGGGCACCTGATGGGCCTCGATGAAGACGAGTTGTACGAGCGGGGGCTCGATTGACGCGCGCGCTCCTGCTGATGACGCTGGGGGTCGTGGCGTGCGCGAAGCCACCGCCGCCGAAGATCGAGCCGCCGCCCTCGACGCTCGAGTGGCCGAAGGGCGCGCCGCGCCGCATCGCGGTCAACGCGTACGCCGAGTACGAGAAGCTGACGAAAATTCTCGCGGGCTTCGCGATACCGGTGGTGAAGGGCCGCGAGGCGCTGCAGGCCGAGGTGACGCTGCACTTCTCGCGCTGCGACGAGCTGAGCCAGCAGGGCACCGTCGCCCGCATCGAAGAGACCGAGAGCGGGCGCGTGCTGCTCTACCTGTCGCGGCCGATGGGCGAGTGTGAGCCGCTCATGTACGACGTGGCGCGCGCCATCACGACGTCGTGGTCGGCGAAGAAGTGACGCTCCGCGCCTCTGGCGCGGAAACGGGAGCGCAGCGACCAGAAGCTTCGGTAGGGCACGGGAATCGAACTCGCCGAGCCACGCTTGCACGTGGCTCCTCTGGTTTTGAAGACCAGGCCGCTCACCAGACGCGGAAGCCCTACCGGGGCGCGTCTTTGCGCGGATTCACGGCCTCTGCAATTGCGAACGCGCGCTGGTCGATGAAGGCGACGGCGGCGAGGCAGCAATACCTGTTCGTCGAGCTCGCGTCGGTGGTCTCGGGCCAACGGTCTTGCGTGACCGCGATCGCGCGTGCGACCGCGGGGAGGCCGAGCGGAGCGGCGGCGCGAAACAGGGCCTGGCTGAGCACCCTCGTGCCCGTGTGCACCCGCTCAGTCGCTGGCGTCGGCAGCGCGAGCAGCGCCTGCTCGAGCTCGACCACACTACCCACCTCTGCTTGGGGTCGCGGCTTCGGCGACGGAAGAGGGCGGCCGTGGTTGGCGAACGCCTCAAACGCGTCGATCGTCGCGTGGGGCGCAAGCGTCATGACGCCCTCGAGCACGCGGAGGACTGCGAATTGCTGATCGCGATCGAGCTCGGGCGACTCGATCGCCCTCGCGTCACGCTCGACACCGACGCCGGCACGCACGAACGCCGCAGCGATCGTGCGCTGAACCGGGTCGCCCGCGCGCAGCCGCTCGAGCGGCCCATTCGCGAGCACGGCAGCACGACCGCCTTCTCGGCTCATCGAGCAGAACCAGCAGGTCTTCGAGCAACTGTGCCGCCCCAGTCACGACAATCGCCCCACCTCGTCAAAACCTGCCACACAAACACACACACAATTTCGCCTGTCGTTTCATCGACTTAGGCCATTTCCGATAGCCACATCGATCGGAACTTTCTATTGTACGCCCCCTGTGAAGGAACGCGCGCTCGAGATCGAAGAGAAGAACGAGCAACTCCGGGAGCTGCTGGGCGCCAAGAAGCTGCAGCTCCAGGCGCAAGAGTTTCTCGAGAAGTTCGAGATGAGCTGGGTGTACCACGACAACGCGCTCGAGGGCGTCGTCTACACCCCGGGTGAGCTCATGGCCGCGCTGCGGCCTGGCGCCGTCGCCGCCGAAGCCTCGCTGATGCCGATCGTGCTCGAGATTCGAAATCACAAGAGCTGCATCGAGTACATCCGCGAAGAGGCGAAGAACGCGGGCAAGAAGTCGCCCGCCGTCACCATGGCCCAGGTGAAGCGCATTCACGACCTGCTCTCGGGCAACACGCCCGAGGCGCTCGCCGCACGCGCCGCCGCCGAGCGCCGCGAGCGCAGCGAGAAGGAGCTCCAGAAAGAACGCGAGAAGTCGGGCTACCGCCGCGACATGCCGCTGCACCGCACGTACTTTCACGAGATCGCGCAGCCCGCGAAGATTCCCGGGATGCTCGAGAAGCTGATCGACAACACCGCGACCGCCGACTTTCGCGAGCTGCACCCGATTCACCAGGCGGCCTCGATTCAGCACGGCATCATTCAGATCTTCCCGTTCACCGAGCACAGCGGC
>JAEUJP010000053.1 GCA_016793725.1 Myxococcaceae bacterium
GGCCACCCCGCTCGGGTCGGCCACCCGGAGCGCCCGACGACGACGCGGCGGGGGCCTCGGGCAGCGCGGCGTCGGCCTCGGGAGCCGCCTTGCCGCTCGCCACGAACGCGCGCGCCGCCTTCTCGTCGTCACCCAGCGCGCGCCAGATGCGGCCGAGCAGCTGCATCACGTCTTGCCACTGCGAGAGCTTCGAGACCGGGGCCGGCGCCGCAGGCGCTGCCTCGGCCGGCGGAGCGGCTGGAGCAGCCTCGACGGGCGGAGCATCGGCAGCAGGCGGAGCGTCAGCGGCGGGAGCCGCGTCGGCCCCAGGCGCCTCGGCAGGAGGCGCCTCAGCGGGAGGTGAGGCCTCGGCCGCGGGAGCCGCAGCCGGAGCGTCGTCGGCCGGCTTCGGCTGGCGACCGACGCGCAGGAGCGAGGTCAGGAGCTTGCCCTTGGTGCCGAGATCGAGCGCGTCGATCGAGCGCACGCGCATCTGGCGCACGCCCTTGAGCACCTCTTGCAGCGAGGTCAGCTGCCAGGCGTAGTCTGCCTTGGTGAGGGCCTTCTCGAGGGTGCCGAGCTCGTTGACGACACGAAAGCCGTCGCTGCGCTTGTCGTCACGGCCGCCGCGGCCACCGCCACGACCGCCTCCGCGATCGCCGCGCTTTCCGTCTCGACCACCACGACCACCACCGTCACGACCATCGCGCCCACCCCGCCCACCCGGCGCGGGGCCTCGCTCGTTTTGTCCAGGCATAGTGCCTAGAACGAGTAGCGCAGCGTGGGCGTCAGCGTCACTCCAAATGTGGTGGTCACGAACATCATCTGGAAATTCGCCTCGAGCCCGATGGAGAAGTGACGCAGGCGCGTGTAGTACTCGATGCCCCCGCCTGCCTGCAGCATGGGGTCGATCTGGCTGATGAGCGTGTTCGGGAAGTAGAAGTTCACGCCGCCGGCGACGCGCGCGTACAGCCACAGGCGCTTCACGTCCTGGCTGTCGGCGAAGCCGATGATGTTCACCTTCGCCGCGAGGCCTGCGCCCAACATCGCGAAGTCGCCAGCGGCCGCTCGGCCGGTCGGGTCGGTCGAGACACATTGGTTTCCAGTGCGTGGCGCTGGGGCAGGCGCCTCTTGAGACGACGTGCCGAAGTAGTCGGTACCGGCCTTCGCGTGCGCGGCCTGCAGCATCGCCGTCACGACGAGCAGCGGCACCGCAGTTCGCTTGTCGTCGCCGCGCGAGCCGATGTCGGCGCCGATGTCGAGGCGCACGGCCTCGTTCGCCAGCGAAAGCCCACCGCGCTTGCAGCCGATGTTGGCGCCCATCGCGTCGGCGTTGATGGCGTTGCCGGGCAGGTTGAAGATCGGCGCCCACCCAGCGGCCATGCCGATGGTGAAGCCGCGCTCGATCTCGTTGAACTTGAGCTCTTCTTTGTCCTTCAGCGTCGCGCCTTGAGCGAGCGCGACGTAAGGCACGAGACAGCACGCCAGAAACAGGGGGCGCATCATGAGGGCGCGATCATTAGCACGCCCTCGGCTCGCGCAAAGCCCGAAGCTCGTGCCCCTTTGGCAGTTTCCAAGCAGAACTGACACGACGATTCACGAGCCGCGCGCGGCGGCTCGTGAACCGTGAACCGAACGACCTACTTGCCGCCCGACTGGTTGAAGACGAACGGGTACGTGACGATGACGACGCCACCCCCCTTCGGCTTCGGGAACATCCACGTGCGGACGCGGCCGGCCACGCAGGTCTCGAGCTCGGCGTTCTTCACGTCAGACTGAGCCACCTGCGACTGCGCGACGCTGCCGGTCGCCGAGATGACGAACTTGATCGCCACCTTGCCGTGCAGGTTCGGGTGCGACGTCAGCTGGCTCTCGTAGCAGTACCGAATCTGACCGCGGTTTCGGTGAATGACCTGGCGAATGAGCTCTTTGTCGAGCGAGCCCATGACCGTCGGCTCCGCCGACGTGATGCCGATGTCGACGTCTTTTTTGCCGCCGAGCACGCCGACGCCCGAGCCGTAGCCACCGGTGCCGCCGCCACGGCCGCGCGTACCGATGCCGCCGATGCCGATCGTGTCACCGACGCCACCGCCGCCCGAGCCCGAGCCGCGCAGACCGAGACCACCGAAGCCCTGCGCATCGCCTGGAGCCGCGCCGAACATGTTGCCCATGGCGCTGCGGAGCTCACCGCCGAGGCCCTGGTGGCCGAAGATCGTCGAGATGCCGCCGCCCGAAGAGCCGAAGACCTTCGCGACGAGCATGCGCGCCTGGTCTTTGTTGTTCGGGTCGCCCTTCGGCGCGGCGTGAGCCGAGCGCTTCGGAGCGTCCTTCTTGCCCATCGAGCCTTCGTCGTTCTTGTGCTTCTGCGCGATCTCGCCGGAGTCTTTCTTCTTCTCCATCTTGGCGAGCGTCTTCTGCACCTCGGGCGGCTTGATGAGCAGCTTCGCGATGCGCGAGTTCGACGAGTCGAGCTCGTCTGCGTACTCGTCGCCCTCGAGCGAGTGGTTGATCGCCGTGAGGACGAACACCGCCCCGAGGAAAAACGCGATGAGGAAGATGTTCAGCGCCGTGAAGTCGATCGTCTCGGCGAACGGCACGAAGACCGGCTTCGGCACGGGCTGGAAGAAGACCTCGACGATGACGCCGCCGACGTCGACCCAGGCGAAGTCGTCGCCCTGCATCTGAATCGCGTACGCGTCACCTTCGCTGCTCGCGACGCGCTTCTCTTTCGCTTCGGCGAGCGTCATCACCTCTTCGCCCGACTTGCGGTGCAGCTCGCCCTTCATCTTGCCGGTGAACCGCAGCGTCGCGCCGCCCGCCCCGCCCTTCTCGGTGCGGAGCAGCAAGAACGACGGGCCGCCCAGCTTCGAGTCGCTGCAGGTGAAGTCGGCCGAGGCCGCGCTGCCGATGGTGAACTTCTTCTCTTGGCCGGGGTGAATGAAGTGGCTGCCGACCATCTGGTCGCCCCACATGAACCGCATCTCGACCCCGAGCGGGCCGCTGCCCTTGCGAGCGCGCGGGCGGGCGCGAACGGGCTCGCCGCTCTGCTCGTTGACCACCGCAGGCGCGGCAGCGACAGGGGCCTCGACCGGAGGCGGAGGCGGAGCCACGGGCGCCGGAGCCGCCACCGGCGCCGCAGCGATCGGAGCAGGCGCGGCGGCCGCAGCGGGAGCCGCCTCGGCCGGAGCCTGGGCCGCCATCGCGGGGATCACGGCGGTCGGGCCGTCACCGATCGCGGCGACGCTCTCGACGGGGGCGACCGCGGGAGCGGCGCCGGCCTTCTCGACCTTGATGACCGTGTTGCCGACCTTGATCTCGTCGCCGAAGGTGAGCGTGCCCTTGTTGACGCGCTTGCCGTTGACGAAGGTGCCTTCGACGCTGCCCATGTCGATGATCGAGAGGGCGCCGTCGGGGCCGACCTCGATCACGGAGTGGATGCGCGAGACCTTCTCGTCATCGAGACAGAGGTGGGCAGACGAGAGGCGACCGATCTTGATGATGTCGCGGTCGTAGTCTTTCGCGGTGACCAGCTGGTCGCCCTTGAAGACGCGGAGTGTGAGAGGAACAGCCACTGATGCCTCCTGAAGAGAACTGTGCAGGTACGGACACCGCGAAAGCCGCGGGGTTCCGCTTTAGAGCTCGCCGACCGACTGCATGACCTTGTCTTTGAACTCTTCGCGAATCTTGATGAGGTTCGAGTGTTTGACGCGCTTGCGAGCCTCGACGTACTCGCCGTCGGGCTTCGTGAGATCACCCTCGATGGTGTCGTCGTCGAACGAGTACTCGGTCGTCTTCTTGTAGGTGACGTTGTCGCCACCCGTCGCCGCTCCGCCGCGCTTGCCCTGCGCGAAGACAGAAACGCCCGTGACGAGCGCGATCACGATGATGAGGTTCCGCATGTACGACCTCCAGTCCCTCTTTGCCGGCGGGAGACTACAGCGACATCTACAGCTGGTCGACAGAGCTAACGATTTTGTCGTCAAAGTTCTCGCGAACCTTGAAGGCCCGAGGGAAATCCGCGGGCTTGCGCGAAATGGTGACATCGACGGCCGGCTTCTGAATCAAGCCCTTGATTTCCTGCACGCTGAAATCATGGGTCTGCACCGGCTTCTGGGGTTCAGCAGCGAACAAGGCGGCAGCGAGCATGAACGGTGTCATGCGCGCTTTGACGCCTAGAGCGCATCTTCAGGTTCGTCGGGGTTCTTCTTCTTCTTCGGCTCGGGCTTCGCGGCAGGCGCCGGAGCCGGAGCGGCCTTCTTCGGCTCTTCCTTCTTCGGCTCTTCTTTGGCGGCAGCGGGCGGAGTGCCGCCGGCCTTGGCGGGCTCCTTGTCTTTCGCGGGCTCTTTCGAGTCGGCGCCCTCGGCAGCGTTCTTGGCCGCGTTGCCGCGCGCGTCTTGCTGCTGCTTCTTGAGCTCCTCTTCCTTCTGCTTCTTCTCTTCCTCTTTCGCCGCTTCTTCCTGCTTCTTCATCTCCGCTTCCATCTTCGCGGCTTCTTCGGCGGCCTTCTTGTCTTCCTCGCGCTTGGCGATGAGGTCTTCACACTTCTTGATCGACTGGAAGACGCCGTGCGTGCCCGGCAACGAGCCCTGGCCGCCGGCCATCGAGATGTAGCTCTTGTACAGCTCCATCGCCTTGTCGCAGTCGCCGCGCGCGCCGAAGACGAGGCCGCGGTTGTAGTAGATGGCCGGCAGATTCGCGTTCAGCTTCTGCGCCTCGTCGTAGATCTTGAGCGCCTCGTCGTACTTGCCCATGCCCTTCAGCGCGACGCCGAGGTTCACCATCGCCTCGGCGTTCTTGCCGTTGCGCTGCAGAATCTGCCGCAGGCTCTCTTCAGCGCCGCCGTAGTCTTCTTGCGCGAGCGCCATCTTCGCGAGCTCGAGGTGCGCCGGCAGAAAGTCGGCGCGCGCGTTGACGGCGTTCTTGAACTGAACGCGCGCCTTCGAGGGCTCCTTCTCGGCCATGTTGATCAGGCCGAGCGTGAAGTAGATCTCGGGGTCGTTCTCTTGGATCTTGGTCGCGCGCAGCGCGCACAGCCGGGCCATCGAGAACTGCTTCTGCTCGAAGTTCACGAGCATCATCGTCTTGTATGCCTGCAGCGTCTTCGGGTCGCGGAACAGCGCCTCTTTCGCGAGGCGCACCGCTTCGTCGCTCTGCCCGCGGCGGCGCGCGATCTCGGCGAGGCGCGCCCGGCTCGACGCGTTCTCGGGGAAGGCAGACAGAATGCCCTCGAAGATCTTCGTCGCTTCGGCTTCGTTGCCCTGGTTCTGCGCGATGACCCCGAGGTTCTCGGCCGCCTGCCACAGCGACGGGCGGGCATCGAGCGCCTGCTTGTAGAAGGTGACCGCGTCTTTCACGCGGCCCTCTTTTTCGGCGATGACGCCGCGGTTGTAGAGCGCCTCGGCCAGCGCCGAGTCGGCCTGGTAGGCGTTCTTGTAGCGCTCGTCGAGCTGCTTCCAGTCGACCTTGTTCTCGGCCTTCATCTTCTCGTACGACTTGTTCGCGTCTTCGAACGCGAGCTTCGACTTCGAGTTGATGTTCGGCGTCTGCTCGCCCGGCGGGCCGCTCGACGTGCCGCTCGAGCCCGTGTCGCCGGTCGACGACGTGTCGTCACGCCGATCGTCTTTGCGCTGGTTGCTGCTCGCCGTCGTGCAAGCGAGACCGAAGACCGCGACCGCGAGGAGTGCGGCTCTCACAGCGCGTCCTCCGGCTCGTCACCACCCGTGTTCTTCTTCGCAGGGGCCGTGTTGTTCTTCGCGGGCGCAGGCGCGGGCTCTTTCGCCGCCTTCTCGGGCTCGGCCTTCGCGACGTCTTTACCTGGCGACTTCTTCGGCTTCTCGTCGCTCATGTCGGGCGGTGGCGCGCTGTCGTTCACCTGAACGCCGCGCGTCGACCCGGCGATCGCCGTCTCGTTCGCGATCTTCGTGATCGGCTGAATCGTGGTGAGCAGCTCGTTGCCGATCGCCATGTTCTTCGACGCGTTGTCGACCTTGATCTCGAGCACGTCCTCGGTCATCTGGGGGAAGGTCTCGGGCTTGAACTTGTCGCGCAGCTTGTCGAGCGCGGCGGTCGTGCACGGGTTGTAGACGTCGAGCTCCTGGCTCTTCTGCACCGCGGCCTGAAACGCCTCGGCCGCCTTGTCTTTGATCGGGCGCGACTGCTCGTCGAACTGCGCCTTGATCTCGAGCAGCAGATCTTCGGTCACGCCCTTCGGCACCGGCGGGTTCGCGAGCTGATCGGCGAACTGCTCGTACGACAGGCCGATCTTGTGCAGCGCGCAGATCGCGGGGTCGGCCGACTTCAGCGAGACGGTCTCGGTGTACAGCTTCGTGATGCCCTCGAGCGCCTTCGACTTGTCTTTGATCGAGCCCTTCAGCTCGCCGACGTTCTGCAGCTTCGACCACTTCAGCTTCACGCCGAGGTAGTTCTTGTAGTCGTCTTCGTTCGCCTGGAAGTTGCAGCGGCCGACCGGGTCGAGCGCGGTGATCTCGAGACCCTTCTGCGTCTTCTTCGGCAGCTGGTCGTAATACATGAGAATGCGCTTGCAGATCTTCTGCGCGTTCGCCTTGTTCTTCATCTTGTCTTCCCAGAGCGTCTGAATGCGGCCCTCGGCCGTCAGCACCTTGTTCGGATCTTTGATGAACTTGCGCTCGTACTCTTCGAGCTGCTCGGTCGCCGCCTTGTACTTGCCGTTGCGCTCGTGCAGGTCGACGATCGAGAGGAACACGGCCTCGCTGTCTTTGTCGTCGGGCCACAGCTTCAGGTAGCGCTCGCGGTTCTTCAGCGCCTTGCCGTACTGCCCGAGCCCGTCGCGAAAGACGCCCGCGTTGAACACCGCGATCTTCGCCTTCGGCTCTTCCCAGATCTGTTCGCCGGCCTTGCCGCCGCCGCCCTTGTCGTCTTTGCCCTTCCCCTTCGCCTTCGGCGCCGCCTTGCCGCCGCCCCCACCGCCCTTGCCGCCGCCACCCTTGCCGCCCTTGCCCAGGCTCGCCTCGTACGCGTCGGCGTAGTCTTCGTAGTACTCGCTCGCGTTCGCGAAGTCGGCGATCGCCTCGAACCCCTCGGCGAGCGCGAACATCGTCTGCGGCACGAACTGCGACTTCGAGTACTCCTTGATGATGCGCTTGCGCGTCTCGATCGCCTTGTCGAGGTGCTTGCCGTTGTAGAAGTCGATCGACGCGTTGAACATCGCCTTGTCGGCGAGCTCAGACTTGGGGAACTCGGCGATGAAGTTCATGTAGGCCTCGGCGGCCTTCAAGAACTCTTTCTGCGCGTCGAGCTGGTTCGCGAGCTTGAACGTCGTCTGCTCGGCGAGCTTGTACATTTCCTGCTTGAAGTCGGGGTTCTGGTTCGCGCACTTCTCGTTCGCGAACTTGCGCGAGTACTCGTTCATCTTCGCCGTGTCGCCGCGCAGGTTGAACGCGTCGATGACGAGGTTGCCCGTGATCACGCACGGCTTCGACCCGTCTTCGAACTTGTGGTCGGCGTAGTTGAGCGTGATGTCGGTGAACCGCTTCACCGACTCGTCGAGGTGGTTGTACTCGTAGTAGATGCGCGCGGCCTTGTAGGCGATCTCGACCTTCTTCTCGCCGTTCGGCACGTACTTCAGGTACCGCTCACACGCCTCGAGCAGCGCCTTCTTCTCGGGCGCGATGTCGGCCGCCTTCGACGGGTCTTTGATGTCGGGCGGCTTCAGCGTGCCCTTCGCCTGCGCGATCTTCACGACCTCTTCGTTCGCGAGAATCGAGTTGAACGCGGCGTTCAACATCCACTTGCCGGGCTTGCCGGGGTTGCCCTTGTCGTCTTTCTTCTCGATGCGCTCGGCGTCCTGCATGAACACCTTCGTGTACTCCTGCGCGCTCTGCTCGTACTTGTTCAGGTTGTCGTTGAGCAGCTCGGCCCAGAAGAACCGCAGGTCGTACGCCTTCGGGTTCTCGGGGAAGAGCACGAGGTAGTCGCCGTAGACGTCGTTCGCGAACTTGTAGCAGTCTTCGTCGCGCGTCTTGCGGCACTCGTTGTGCCAGTTCACCGCGAGGTTCGAGAGAATGCGCTCGGCGAGCTCGCGCGCCTCATCGAGCGAAGACTTGTCTTTGCCCTGCGGGTTCGGGTTCGCCTTCATGACGTCGTCCATGATCTTCACCAGGCGACGCACCTGCTGAACCGTCATCTGCTTGTTGCCCGCACGCAAGACGCAGTCGATCACCTTCGACTGAAAGCCGGGGGCCTCGGGCGAGCTCGGGCGCTCGTTGATGAGCATGTTGAACGCGAGCGCCGCCTCTTTGTCTTTGCCGTCTTCGTAGAAGAGCAGCGCGAGCTGCTTCATCATCGTGCGCAGATCGTCGGGGTTCTTCGCGAGCTTGCTGAACCGCTCTTTGCCGTCTGACGGCGACGCGTTGGGAATGCGGCCGTAGCTGCGCACGTAGTCGTTGCGCGCTTCTTTCACGAGGCCCGCGCGGGGGCTCTTCTTGCCGCCCTTGCCCTCTGCCCCCTCGACCTCACCGGTGCCCGCGATCTCGGCGTACAGAATGACCGCCTTGAACTGGTCCATCGCCTTCTCGTACTCGGTCAGGTTGAAGTAGCACCAACCCTGCTTGTAGAGCGCGTAGCCGTACACCTGGCTGTCGGGGAAGCCGGCCGCCTTCTTGTACGACTCGAGCGCCTTCTCGAGCACGTCGCGCTTCGCCTTCGAGTTGTTGAAGTAGTACTCGCCGAACGCCAGGTGCGCGTCGGGCTGGTACTTCGACTTCGGGTACTTCTCGATGAGCCGCTTGTACGCGACGAGCGACTTCTTCTCGTCGCCCATGTCCATCAGGTTCTTGCCGAGAAAGAACAGCACCTCGTCGGTGCGATCGAAGTCTTTGTACTTCTGGACGATCTCTGCGTACTTCTCGGTCGCGATCTTCGCCATCTCTTTCTGCTTGGCGAGCAGCTCTTCTTTTTCGGCCTTCGCGCGATCTTTGCCGGCCTCGTCGCCGGCGTTCATCGCCTTGATGTACTCGTCGTCTTTGCGGTTGGCCTCGAAGAAGAAGTACTGCGACTCTTCCCAGTAGAGCTCGCCGAGGCGGAACAGCAGCGTCGGCATCTCTTTTTTGTCTTTCGTCAGGTTGATGATCTGCTCGAGGTTCGCGATCTGATCGCGCCGCTTGCTGGCGACCTGCAGCTCGACGCCCAACCTGAACTGGTCGTACTGCAGCGCCGGAGCCGCCTTGCCCGTCTCGGTCTTCTTGCGCTCGAGCGAGCCGGCCAGGTCTTTCGCGGGGCCGCCGGCACTTTCCTTCTTCAGGTCCGTGTCTTTGGCGGTCTTGCGGTCTTCTTTTTTGTCTTCCGCGGCGAATGAAAGCGCCGACGTAAGCAGAGCGGTGACAATGAGGAGTCGTTGCATGATGGCTGTTCGTCCTGACACTCGCGGATGGGGCCGCGCGTCGAACCCTTTGGAACCGGGCGCCGAGCCTACGCTCAATCTTCGTTCGCCACCAGCCGCTTCACCGTGCCCATCACCGCGTCGAACATCGCCGGCGTGAGCCGCCCCGTCTGCGTGTTCTGCTGGCTCACGTGGTAACAGCCGACGATTCGGTCGTCGACCACCGCCCCGTGAGCGAACTTCGGCCGCGGCCTCGGCCAGTCGAGGTGCTCGAGAATCGCCGCCCACGCGATCGCCCCCAGCGCCAGGTACACCGTCGGCTTCAAGAGCTCGAGCTCCCGGGTGAGATACGGGCGGCACGTCGCGATCTCGCCCGGCGTCGGCAGGTTGTCGGGCGGCGCACATCGCACCGGCGCCGTGATGAACGCCCCCGTGAGCGTCAGCCCGTCGTCGCGCGAGGTGCTCTGGGGCTGGCTCGCGAAGCCCGCGCGGTGCAGGCCCGCATAGAGAAACTCGCCGCTGCGATCGCCGGTGAACATGCGGCCCGTGCGGTTCGCGCCGTGTGCGCCGGGCGCCAGGCCGACGATGACGAGCTTCGCCTTCGGGTCGCCGAAGCCGGGCACCGGCCGGCCCCAGTAGGTCTGATCGCGGTAGGCCGCGCGCTTGACGGTCGCGACCTCTTCGCGCCAGGCGACGAGGCGAGGGCACAGCCGACACGTGACGATCTTCTTCTGCAGGCCCGCGAGCGTCGTCATCGCCGCGGCCCCAGCCCCAGCTCGTCGAGCAGCGCGAGCGCCTTCTTCGCCTGCGCCTCGTCGGCCCCGACGTTCAGCTCGAGCTCGGCCGCGGGGTCTCTCACCACGACCGACTGAATCAGCCAGCGATCGGTGTCGGCGGCGATCACCACCACCGGCGATCGCCCGCACGGAAACGCCGCGGCCCCCAGCGCGAGCAGCGTCGCGAGGTGCACGCGCGCCGCCGGCCCGTCGTCTTCGACGCCCGCCGGACACGCGCGGGCCTGCAGACCGCCAGGCTCGAGCGAGACGAGCCGCCGGCCGGGCAGCTGCTTCAGCAGGCTGAACGCGAGCACGTCGACCTCGGGAGGCGCGGCCCACTCGACCCACTCGGGCCTCGCGCGCTTCAGCTTCTCGAACAGCGCCTCGTCGAGCGGGCCCTTCACCTGCACCGCGAGCGGCCGGGGGCCGAGCGCGCGCTGAACACCCTTGCCTTCGAGCCAGGCGGCGTCGAGCCACGCGCCTGCGCGCGGCGCGGCGCTGAACGCCCGCGCGTGCGTCTCGTTGAGCGGGGCGCGCAGGCGCACGAACGTCGAGTCGAAGCGCCTCAGGTGCTCGAGCGTCGAGGCCTTGAGCACGTTCGAGCGCGTCTCGAGCCAGAGCGTGACGCGGGGCCGCGCGAAGGCGCGCAGCGTGTCGGGCTCGAGATCTTCGTGGGCCCGCACGTGAACCCGCAGGCTCGGAGGCGCGAGCACCTCGGGTGCGCGCGACGGCAGCGGCTGGTGCGGCGCCGCGGCCGAGAGCGAAACGAACAGCAGCGCGCGGGCTGCTACTTCGGCTGCCCGTTGATCCACTTGCTGAACGCGTCGTCGCGGGTCTTCTGATCGAGCTCGGCCTGTTCCCACAGGTCGGCGCCGACGATCACCTGCTGGTTCGCCTGCAGGTCGACGAAGCGCTTTTCCCACTCGTCGGCGCTGATCTCGGTCGGCCCCGCCACCTGCTTGCGCTCACCCGGAGTCGCCTTCTTCACGCCCTTCTTCATCTGCTTCTTGAGCTCGGCCGACGGGTTCACGCGCACGATGCCGTCGTGAACGTGAACGATCGACACCTTCGCGCCCTTCACGAGCTCCGAGGCGTCGATGCGAAAGATGGTGCCGCGCACGCCGGCCACCGCGCGCTCGGTCTCGACCTGAAACGGCGCGCCGCCGACGGCCTTCTTCACGTTCGTCCACAAGCTGCCCGACTTCAAGAACCCGAGAAAGCCGTCGCCCTTGCGCTCGTTGCCCTCGAACTCGGCCTTCGCGACCTTCAGCTCGCTCCCCTCGTTGATCGCGATCACGCTGCCGTCGTTGAGCTCGAACTTGAGCACGCCCTTGGTGGCCTTCAGCGTGTCTTCGAGCTGAACGAGGGTGCCGACCTTCAGCTCTTCGCTCTTCTTGTCTTTGCCGATGCGGGTGCCCGAGCCGACCTCAGAGACCTTGCCGACCTCGGCGAACGCGAGCGCGGGCACGGCGACGAGCAAGCAGCAGATCTTCTTCACGGACGACCTCCAGTGCTGATGGGCGCGAGCGTCACGGTCAACGTGGCGCGCACGCCGTCGGGTTCCACGTACGTCTCGAACGGCCTGAAGCCCTCACGACGAACCTCGACCTTTCTCATTCGCGAGCCGAGCGAGAGGCCCCGCCGCCCCGAGAGCTCGGCGCAGCTGCCCACCGGCACCCCGTCGAGCCAGACCTCGGAGTCTTGCGGTTCACACGTCAGCGTCAGGTCCCCCGAGCGGGCTTCGGTCTGCGCCTTGAGGCCGTCGGCGGCGCGGGCGAAGACCTCGGGCTCCGGGGTCGTCGCGCACGCCATCAGGAGCAGGCCCGTCACCGCGCCCCTCACTTCGCGATGGCGACCTCGAGCTGGTTGTTCTTCACCGACAGCACCTGGAGCTTCTTCTTCTTGAAGCTGGTGGTGATGAGCGCGCGGCCGAGATCTTGCGCCTTCCCGAGGTAGCTCACCTCGTACTCTTGCGTGCCCTTCTCGAAGTCGCCCGACGAGGTGGCGCCGCGCACGTTCGCGACACCCTCGATGGCCTGCTCGAAGTCAGAGACCTCGCCGAAGTCTTTCAGGCCCGACACCTTCACCTTCAGGTCGGCGCCGTTCACGTCCTGGTTGCGGAGATACTCGAGCACGGGGTTGCGCAGCTCGGCCACGATGCGGGGCGCGTCGCGCTTGCAGAAGTCGAACGCCGTCTGCGCGTACGACTTCGAGGCCTGAATCTGGTTCATGTTCTTCTGGTCGAACTTGCCTGCGACCTTCGCGAGCTGGCGGCCGGTCGTGACCTCGAACATCGCGAGGTCGTACTCGCCGGTGACGAAGAACAGAATCTGTTCGCCCTTCTCGTTCTTCTCGGGAATCAGGCCGCCGCCCACGGGCGGCTGGTAGCGAAACGCGACGGCGCCGTAGACCACGTAGTCGGCGTCGGCCTTGCGGGCGAGCTCCTTGGCCTCGGGCATGCCCATGCCGGCCGCCTGCACGAGCTTGAAGCCGCCGGTGCTGTCGCCGGTGCCCTTCTCGTCGATCATTCGCCAGCCGTCGGCCTTGAAGATGTCGGTGAGCGAGGTCGCGAGGGTCTCGCTCTTGGTCGAGATGCCTTTGTCGTCGATCGAGCGCTCGTCGAGAATGACGATCATCTTGTTCTTGCCCATGCGGCCGATGAGCCCCTTCACGGCGACGAGATCTTTGTCGAGGTCGGCCTTGCCCACCTCGGCGCGAATGACGACGGTCATCACGCCCCGCTCGACCTTCTTGCTGACGACGTCGTGCTTCTTCACGTAGCCCTGCGACGTGGCGAACACGCGGTCGCGCACGAGCTGGCTGTTCAACGTCATGGAGTCGCCCTGAATCAGCACGCCCGCCGCCTTCTCGACCGCGTCGCGCATGGCGCGGCGCTTGGCCTCGTCGAACGCTTTTTCTTCGCCCATGCCGGCCACGGCGACCTGGCCGGTGCCTTCGGCGGTCATGACGTCGTCGGCGGCGAACGCCGAGCCCGAGAGCAGCACTGCACACAGCGAAAGGGTGATCTTCATCTTCATTTTCTTTCAGGTCTCCGGCGCTCGCTTCAGTTCAAAGACATGACGACGATCACCCGGCCCTCAGAGAGGAACGAGGTGTTCGTCTGGTTGAGCTTCTGGAGGTCTTCGGCGGCGAGCACGATGTCGGTGCCCTTCGCCTCGGCGGCCTTGATGATGAGCGGCTTCTCGCCGGCCTTCATGCTCTTCTTCGCGTCTTCGAGGCTCTGCACGTAGCTCGCGACGCCCGCACTCTTGCGCGCGTCGGGCGACAGCGAGTCGATGGAGTAGACGACCTTCGCGTCGGGGTTCGCGAGCAGGCGCGGGGCGAGCGCGGGCGTGACCTTGAGCCCGCGCGCGTCGATGACGAGGCCCGTGTTCGCCTTCTCGCCGTCGGTCTTGGTGGCGAGCTGCTGCTGCGCGGGCTCGGGGTCGATGACGTCGGTCAACATGGCGAGCGGCACCTCGACGTCGACCTCGACGCCGCCGTCGCTGAAGTAGCGCTTGCCGGTGACCTTGAAGCCCTTGACGATGCCCTCGACCTTGGCGCGAATCTCGTCTTTCGCCATCGCGTCGGACATCGTCTTGCCTGCGCTGATCTGCAGGCCCTTCACCTGCGCGAGGAGGTTGCGAAACGCGTCGAGCTGGGCGGCGCGCTCGGCGCCGAGGCGGGCCTGGGCGGGGCTGGTCGCCTTCATGTCGGGAGCGCCGGCGCCGGTGGCTTTGACCACCTGGCCGCTCCAGTTGGGGCCAGGTGAGATCTTGGGGTCGCCTTGAAATTTCTTGTCTTGGCCGACGACAACGAGGGGCAAGGCAAGAGACAACACCAGCGCAATTCGCTTCACGAGGACCCTCCGCGAGTCTTTGGGCACGACAGGGGGAAAGAGCGTGAAGCTAAGCAGAAATTCTCTGCGCGCGCATCGCGCAGATGTGTGCGGCGCAACTACTCTTGGGTGTGCCGCGCGACGTACTGTTCGATGAGGCGGCGGTGGCGCTCGGTGAGGAGCGTGAACTTCACGCCCGAGCCTTCGCGCTTCTGGCTGAGCGAGGCCCACTCGCGAACGACCTCACCCTCGGCGTAGATGACCTCTTCAGACCCGGGCAGCTGGAACTGGAGGCCCACGCGGCGGCCGTTCAGATCGGGCTCGATGAGGTGGGCGAGGCTGACGCCCTCTTTCGAGATGTTGGCGGTGCGGGCCATGTACGGCACGCCGGCCACGTACTTGTTCAGGTAGATGTCCAAAGGCACGCGGCCGTTGTTGCGCTTCTCGCTCATTCGATCTCCGGGTCTTCGCGAACAGGTCGCTTCAGGGGCGAAGCGAGCTGTTGCGAAGGGTAGAGGCGATCAGCGTCGGGTCAATTTTCCAGTCGCAGGTGAGGTGACGGTTTCCGGTCGGCCGTCGGCAGTGACCGGGTACTTCGTCCCGCTGTGACGCTGTCGCGTCACCGCTGACCGACGGCCGACGGTTTCCGGTCGGCCCAGGTTTCAGGGCGTGTGGTGCACGACGCCGACGCTCGCGCCGCCCTCGTTCGAGGCGATCGCGCAGAAGTAGAGCGGCCCCGGCGGCAGACCTGCGAGCGCGGCCGACAGCGCCGTCGCGTTCTGGCTGACGGGAATCGTGATGCCGCCCGACGCCGGCACGCGCGTGCCGAACGTGTCGTTGCAGCTGCCCGGGTCGGTGCTCGAGTAGCGAAACCACGCGAGCCCGCCGTTGTTCGCCTGCGCGAGCCCGTTCAGGGTCGCGGCGCTCGCCGTCACGTCCGTCGCCGGCAGCGTCATGACGCCCGCCGCCGTCGCGCCCGGCGTGATGCTGTAGAGCTGCCCCAGGCCCGTGCCCGCCGCGCTCGTCGCCACCGCGCAGAACCAGATCGTGACGCCCGGCGTGAACGTGCTGAGGTCGGTCGAGTACCCGACCGGCGTGTTGCCGCTGCCGATCGAGACGCCGAAGCCCGGGATGCGCGTGCCGAACGTGTCGTTGCACGCGCCCGGGTTCGAGGTCGAGTAGCGCACCCACGCGGTGGTCGCGACCCCGTTCGCGTTCGCCGTCGCGCTGAAACGAATGCGCGGGCCGTCGACGAGCGCGGCCGACGACGTCACCGCGACCGGCGGCGGAGGCGCCTGCACCACGTACGAGACCGGCGCACCGAACGCCGTGCCCACCGAGTTGCTGGCGATCGCGCACACCCAGACCGTCGAACCGATGGCGACCGAGCTGATGGAGGTGCCGAACGCCGCAGGCGAGGTCTCGGCCCCCACCGCGATGCCGCCCGAGCCCGGCAGCCGCGTGCCGAACGTGTCGTTGCACGCGCCGGGGTTCAAGCTCGAGTAGCGAAACCAGCCCGTGCTCGCGATGCCGTTCGCGTTCGCCGTGCCGTTGAAGGTGACCACGATGCCCACCTGCGTGGGGGCGGTGGTGGTCACGACGGGCGCGGCGACGGTGAACGAGCGCACCGCGCCGTACGACGTGCCGACCGAGTTCTCTGCGACCGCGCAGAACCAGTACGTGTTGCCGGGCGCGAGCGTGACCGGGTTCTGAATGCCCGTGATGCCGCTCGCGGGGGCGTTGCCGCTGACCGGCACGCGCGTGCCGAAGGCGGCGCCGCAAGCGCCCGCCGACGTGCTGAAGCGAAAGTACGAAGCCGTCGTGGGCACGCCCGCGACCGGGTGCACATTGCCCGCGAGGCGACCCATGAAGCCCGAGACGCTGAACGGCGGCTCGGTGCTGACGCCCGGCGCCGACAGCGTGAAGGTCTGCGCCGCGCCGACCGCGGTGCCGCTCGCGTTGGTCACGAACGCGCAGTACCAGTAGCTCGCGCCCGGCGTGAGGCCCGTGACGGGCTGGCTGAACGCGACGGGGGTCTCACCCGAGCCGAGCGCCACACCGCCCGTGGCGGGTACACGCGTGCCCGAGCTGGTGGAGCATGCGGCCGAGGCCGAGGTGTAGATGCGGAAGTGGCCGGTCGCGGCCTCCTGCCGCGGGTTGCCGGTGCCGTTCAGCGTGGCGCTGGTGGGGGCGACGCTGGTGGGTGAGGTGGTGGTGGCCGAAGGAGCGAAACCGAGGAGAACCGTCGTGAGGGTGAGGAGCATGGGCGAACGTTGTCTCTCGCCCTGCCCGGCTCGTTGTTCGCGGTTTGCGCGGGGTCGCGCTCGCGGGCGGTTGTGGCCGCCGCTGGTGACCGCACGGTCGCCGGAGCCGCTGTAGGTGTGACCGTGGGGTCTACGTCTACGTCTACTTCTACGTCTGCGGCGCCGCGGGCCAGAACTGCTCGGGGTCCTCAGAGATGAAGACGCTGTAGCCGGCGCGGTGGGCGGCGGTGCGCAGCGTGGTCACCGTCGGGTCGTCACGCGCAAGCTCGGGCTTCAGCTCGACCCAGACGATGAGGCCCTGCTCGTCACCGAGCCACAGCGCCCAGCCGTCGGAGCAGACGAGCGCTTCGGCGCCGTGGTCGACGTGGCCCGGCACGAGGCGGGAGCCGTAGGTGGGCCGCAGCGCCGCGAAGAGGGCCTCGAGCGTGATCGGGGTGAACGAGCCGGGCACGTCGAACGGCGCGTCGTGCATGAGCGCGCGCCAGACCTCGAACGGCTCGGCCTGCGAGGTACCCCGCCAGAAGGCGAGGTGTTTCACTTCCACGCCTCGACGTCGGTGATCTTGGTGACGGGGCCGAGCTTCGACAGGTCGCCGACCTTGTCTTCGGGGCCGACGACGACGATCTGGAACTGGCCGCCCTGGGCGATCGCGGTGCGCGCGGCGTTCGCGCCGGCCTCGTCGACCTTGGCGATGCGATCGCGGAAGCCATCGAGGTAGTCGTCGGGGAAGCCGAGCAGATCGAAGACGGCGCGCTCCCACGCGATCTTCGAGGCCGAGTCGAAGCGGAAAGCGAACGAGTTCACCGCCATGTCGGCCGCGGTGACGAGCTCGGCCTTGGTGAGCGGGCCGTCTTTGCCCTCGAGAATGGGCAGGCCGAGCGCGATGGCCGAGGCGGCGTTCTCGGGCTTCGTGTCGAAGCCGGCGGTGAACGTGCCGGTGGTGGGCCCCGACGAGGCGGAAGCCCACGCCGAGTAGGCGAGGCCGCGCTCGTCGCGAATCTCTTTGTAGAGGCGACCGACGCCGAAGCTGCCGAGCGCGGTCGAGACGAGGCGCATGGCGTATTCCTGCGGGTCGAGGCGCTTGAAGCCGAGGCCGCCGATGCGCACCTTCACCTGGGCGGTCTGCTTCGGCACGAAGATGACGCGGCGCTCGAGCTTGGGCGGAGGGCCGTAGTCGCGCTTCAGTGCGCCCCCTCCTTTCCACCCGGCGAACTGTTCGGTGATTCTCGCGATGACCTGCGTCTTGTCGAAGTCACCCGTGATGAGCAGCGACGTCGTGGTGGGGCCGAACACGCGCTTGTGCAGCGCCTTCAGATCTTCGGGCTTCACGGCCTTGAGGGTCGCCGGAGTGGGCTCGCGGCCGATCAGCGAGTCGGGGCCGAAGATGGCCTTGGTGAGCGCGCGACCCGCGAGGCCCTCGGGCCGGTCGGGCCTTCGGCGCATGCTCTCGTTCATGCGGCTCACCGCGACCTCGACCCGGTCAGCCTGAAACCTCGGCCGCATCACGACATCGGCGAAGACCGGCATCAGGCGATCGAAGTCTGCCGACCGCATCGAGAGCGACACCCACGAGAACTCATCACCCGCCGAGGCGTGCAGATCGGCGGCCTGCTGCTCGAGCAGCTCGTCGAGCTGCTCGGCGGTCTTGTCGGCCGCGCCGCCCGAGGCGAGAGACTCGAACAAGAGCTCGGCGAGCCCGAGCTTCGCGGCGGGGTCATCGTGATTGCCGACCTGAATGAGCGCGCGAACGCTCACCAGCGGCGCGGCGTGATCTTCGCCGAGGTAGATCTTGAGACCGTTCGGCAGCGCGAGCTGCTCGGGCTTCTTCACGGTGAGGTCGAACGGCTTCGTGGCGATGGTCTCGGGCTTGACCTTGAGGCCCTTCGGCAGTGGGAAGTAGCCGGCGCCATCGGCAGAGAGCAGCAGCGTGAGCACGGCGGCGATCATGGCGCTCCTTTCGACTTCGGCTTGTCGGCTGGTTTTTCGGGCGCCGTTTTTTCGGTCGGAGCGGGCGCCGGAGCGTCACGCCGCAGATCGACGGTCACCGAGCCCTCGCGCCTGAAGTACGTGGCGGCGACCTTCTTGACGTCGTCGGCGGTGAGCGCGGCCACGACCTTCGAGTGGTCGAGCACGTAGCGCCAGTCGCCGAACAACGTCTGGTAGAGCGAGAGCGTCGACGCGAGGCCAGAGTTCGACTCGGTCGAGCGCGCGACGTTGAGGGTGAGGCGGTTCTTGGCCTTCTCGAGCTCCTGCTCGGTGACGGCTTCGGTCTTCAGCTTCTCGAGCTCTTCCCAGATGGCGGCTTCGATCTTCTCGTTGGACACGCCGGCCATCGGCGTCACCGCGATGGCGAAGAGGTTGGGCAGGCGCGAGCCGGGCGCGCCGAAGGCGCCGGCGCTCTGGGCGAGGCGATCTTTGAGCACGAGGCGCTTGTGCAGGCGGCCGGTGCGGCCCTCGCTGAGCACGACCTCGATCAGGTCGAACACGTAGTCGTCGGGGTGCGGCGCGTTCGGCTTGTGAAACGCGACGAACACGCGCGGGCTCGCGTCGAACGTGACGGTCGAGCGCCGGGCGGCGCGCTTCGGGCTCTCGGCGAACACGGGCGCGGGCGGGCTCTGCCCCGCGGGGATCTGGCCGAACGTCTTCTCGAGCAGCTTCTGCACCTCGGCGGCCTTCACGTCGCCGACGAGGGCGCCGACGGCGTTCGAGGGCACGTAGTACTTGCGGTGAAACGCGTCGGCCGCGCGCATGCTCATCGCCTGCAGATCGTCGGTGTAGCCGACGACGGGCCAGCGGTAGGGGCTGGTGGTGAAGGCGACCTGGTTCAGCTCTTCGTAGAGCGCGCCGCCGGGGCTCGACTCGATGCTCATGCGGCGCTCTTCTTGAACGACGTCGCGCTCGGTGTAGAAGTCGCGCAGCACGGGCGAGCAGAGCCGCTGGGCCTCGACGGTGAGCCACAGCTCGAGGCGGTTCTTGGGCAGGCTCACGAAGTAGCTCGTCACGTCTTTGTCGGTCGTGGCGTTGAGCCCCACCCCGCCGTTCAGCTGGTACAGCTTGGCGAGCGCGTTTTCGTCGGTGAGCGCCTTCGCCTTCGCGCTGAGCTCGGCGAGCTTCGCGCGCTCGGCGGTGCTGGGCTTGCCTGCGCGCTCGAGCACCGCGATCTGATCGCCGACGGTGGCGATCTGCTCGAGCAGCGGCTTCTCTTTTTCGAAGTCTTTCGTGCCGAGCATGGGCGTGCCCTTGAACGCCATGTGCTCGAAGAGGTGGGCGAGGCCGGTCTGGCCGACCTCTTCGTCGAGGCCGCCGACGCGCACGCGCACGAAGCCGGTGAAGACGGGCGCCTGGGGCCGCTCGACGACGAGCCACACCATGCCGTTCTTCAGCTTGATCTCTTTGACCTCGTCGGGGCTGAGCGCGAGCAGCGCGGTGACGGCGAGGCCGATCACTTGAGCGCACCTTCGGTGGCACGGAGCAACGGCGCAGCGCTGACCGGCTCGCCGCTGGCGTTCGTCATCCACAGATCGGGCGTGACGGCGCCGAACTTCGCCATGCGGCGGAACTCGGGCCCGAGCGTGCCCTTCTTCTTCACCTGCTCTTCGATCTGAAACGCGATGAGGTGACCGAGCGGGTAATTGAAGAGGTACAGGGGGTAGGCGATCATGTGCGAGTAGATGCCGAGCAGCGGCGTGTCTTTGCCGCCCAACACCGGCGCGTAGTACTTGTTCCACACGTCCTTCGTGATCTTGACGGTGGCCTCGCGCAGCTCTGCGGGTCTGGCTTTGGGGTGGTCGTACATCCAGTGCCAGACGGCGATGTCGACGAGGGCGACGCCGGCGATCTCGAGGGTCTGCCAGAAGTCGTTGAGCACGCGGAGGCGCTCGACCTCGGCGTCGGGCTTGCCCTGCCCGAGCAGCTCGAGATCTTTCGCCTGGAACACGAACGCGAGCGCCTCGGTGAACGCGGTGTTCGGCACGCCGGCGAGCAGCGTGTGGTCGACCTCGTAGAGTGAGTAGAGCTGCTCGATGTTGTGACCGAGCTCGTGCACCGCGATGTTGTAGCCCTTGAAGTCCATACCGTCGGGCATGACGCGCGTGCGCAGGTGGGGGAAGTCGCCACGCCGCGCGGCCTGAAGCGCGTGCCCTGCCCCGCGGGCCGGGTCGACGACGAGGTGCTCGGCGAGCCACTTCGCCTGGTCGGGGGGAAACTGGAGCTCTTTCAGGATGCGGGGAATGTCTTTCGCGAACGCCTCGGGCGTCGGGTACTTCTTGCGCGTCAGCTCAGACAGCTTCTCTTCGGGAATCTTCCCGCGGGGGACGAAGCCGTTGTACCAGAGGTCGACGGGCTCGAGCTTTCGGCCGAGGCGCTTCTCGATCTCGGCGGCCACCTTCGGCACGAGGGGCGACTCGAGCACGGCGGTGAGCAGCTCTTTGACGCGGGCCTCGGGCATCTCGGCGCCGAGGTCGAACGCGCGATCGATGGCGGTGGGCGTCGCGGGTGAAAACGGGTCGGCCTTCTTCGAGGCGTCGAAGTTGGCTTTGAGGCGCACGTAGCGCACGTCGGCCTCGGCCTTGCCGCTCACGTCGACGGGGCGCTTGGGTGCGTCGGCCTCGACCTCGGCGGCGGGCGAAGGCGTCACCTTGTTCGAGTACGGGTTCCAGTCGACGTTGGGGTTGTCGATGACGGCGGCGGGTATGGTCTGGGTGACGATGCGCTCCATCACCTTGACGATGAGGCGCTGCTTCTCGAGGCCCTTGGCGGTGTCGGCGTAGTCGGCCTTGAGCTCGTCGCGCAGGTTCCAGTGCGAGATGAGCTTCATCTTCGAGGGGAAGAGGCGCTCACCCTGATCGGTGAGCACATGGTGCATCCACACGTTGTATTCGTCGATGTACTGGTTGCCGAGCGCGCTGGCGGCGGCGATGCCCTGGGTCACGTCGGCGGGCACGCGGCGCGAGAAGCGGCCGGTGAGGCGGGCCTCGGCCCACTGATCTCGCGACCACTGGCCACCACGCTCGAGGCGCTCTTTCAGCTTGGTGAGGGGCCAGTTGAGCAGCGCGATGAAGGCGAGCTTGTTGGCGAAGAGATCGTCGGTGACGTGGGCCGAAGGCTCGTAGGTGGCGAAGATGTCGTCGGCGGCGGTCTTGGGGCCGAGCTCGAGCTCGGTGGCCTTGCGCAGCTCGCGGCCGATCTCGAGAAAGTGACCGTCCATCGCTTCGAAGTTCGCCTCGAAGTGGTCGAAGGTGAGCTTCAGCGTCTTGGGGTCAGAGATGAAGTGCTGCTTCACGAAGGCGTCGAAGTCGCCGTCGGTCTTCTTGTTCCAGAGTGCCTTGCACTGATTGATGCCGCGCTCGATGCGCTCTTTCTGGTCGGCGCCGTGCTGCTTGATGAGGTCGTCGGTGAGGGAGGTCATCAGGGTCAGGGTCACGAGGGTGATCACGGGGCTCCTCAGAATTTCAGCTGCAGAAAATGCGAAGGCCCGCTTCGCTAATCGCGAAACGGGCCCTCAGTCGAGACGAATCGGGGACGAAATCAGGCGCCGGCGGCGCGAACGTTCTGAGCCTGAAGACCCTTCGGGCCCTTGGTGACGTCGAACTCGACCTTCTGGCCTTCCGACAGGGTGCGGAACCCGTCCATGTTGATGGCAGTGTGGTGGCAGAACACGTCTTCACCGCCCCCGTCCTGCGTGATGAAGCCAAAGCCCTTCGCATCGTTGAACCACTTCACAGTTCCAGTTGCCATGTTCTGCTTTCGTCCTTGTTTCGCTTACGTCCCCCGACATGAGGGCCGCGCTTTTCTAGCTGAATCACCAACCACACCTCAAGTTGCGATTCTGCTCTTTCAGCCAACCTGACAGCGGCGCGAAGTACTCGATGATGGCCGTCGCGTCCATCTCCCTCTCGCCGGTCATCGCGAAGAGCGCGTCTTGCCAGGGCTTGCTGGCACCCATCGCGAGCATCGCCTTGAGCTTCGCGCCCGCCTCTTTGTTGCCGTAGATGCTGCACGTGTAGAGCGGGCCCTGATGACCCGACGCCTTGCACATGGCGCGGTGAAACTGGAACTGCAGAATGCGCGCGAGAAAGTAGCGCATGTACGGCACGTTCGCGGGGATGTGGTACTTCGCGCCGGGGTCGAAGTCGGCTTCGGTGCGGGCGATGGGGGCTCTCAAGCCCTGGTACTTCGCGCGCAGCTCCCACCAGTGCTGGTTGTACTCGGCGGGCGGGGTCTTGCCCGAGAACACGTCCCACCTCCACTGATCGATCATGCGGCCGAAGGGCAAAAACGCGATCTTCTCGAGCGCGTCTTTCATCTGCAGGTTGATGAGGCCCTTGTCGTCTTTGGGCACGGCCGCGATGAGGCCGAGCTTCTTCAGGTACTCGGGGGTGATCGACAGCGTGAGGGCATCGCCGATGGCCTCGTGAAAACCGTCGTTCGCGCCCTGCTGAAAGAGCACGGGCAGCGTGTAGTAGTTCATGAAGTAGTAGTCGTGCCCGAGCTCGTGGTGCACGGTGATGAGATCTTCTTCGTCGATCTTGATGCACATCTTGATGCGCAGATCGTTGGCGAAGGTGACGTCCCATGCGCTCGCGTGACAGACGACGTCGCGGTCTTGCGGCTTCTTGAACTGGCTGCGCTCCCAGAAGCTCGCCGGCAGCGGGTCCATGCCCATCGAGGTGAAGAACGACTCGCCGAGCTTCACGAGCTTCTTCTCGTCGTACTTGAGCTTCTTCAATGAAGCGGTGACGTCGAGGCTCGGCTGACCTTTGTACGGCTCGACGAGCGGGTAGATGTTGCCCCACTCCTGCGCCCACATGTTGCCGAGCAGGTGTGCGGGAATCGGCTGGTCGAGCGGCACCTTCTGCGCGCCGTACTTCTTCGAGAGCTGGCCCCGCACGTAGCAGTGCAGGTCGTCGTAGAGCGGCTTCACCTGGTTCCACAGGCGGTCGGTCTCTTTTTCGAAGTCGGCGGCCGGCATGTCGTACGCGGCGCGCCACAGCTCACCCGTGTTCGAGAAGCCGACCTCTTTGGTGCCCTCGTTCGCGAGGTCGACGAGGCGCGCGTAGTCGGTGCGCATGTCGCGCGAGATGGTGTGCCACCCGGCCCACGCTTCGAGCTGGTCTTCGTAGCTGCCGCCCTTGGCGAGCACGGCCGAGAGCTGCTGCAGGTCGCGGCACTTCTTCTTGTCGGCGGGGGCGTCGTCTTTGCCGCAGTACTTGCCCTTGCCGTACATGCCCTCGAGCTTGGCCTTGATGGTGGCAAGCGCCTCGCGCTTGGCGGCGTCTGACGGCGCCGGCAGCGCCTGGGCGAAGCGCAGCAGGTTGATGCTGCGCTCGACGTCGGGCTCGAGCCCCTTGACGGCGCGGAACTTCGCGGCCTCTTTCACCGTCTTGCCGAGAAAGGCCATGACCTCTTCGTCGATGGCGGCGGCGTTACGCTCGGTGTCGTCGGTGATGTAGGTCGACTTGATCCACTCTGCGGTTGCCTGCCTGACCCAGAGCTTCTTCAGGTCTTCGTTCACCTTCGCGACGAAGGCCTTGGCGTCGGCGGCGGTCGGGGCCATTGCTGCGGCGGCCGGCGCGGGAGCTGCTGCGAGGAGGAGCGCGAGGAGCATGGCCCGCGCCTCTAGCACGGTGCCCAAGCCGGTTGGGGCTAACAGCGCCTCACACGCCTCACTTCGGCGGCGCCGGCGCCGCGCCGTCGAGGTGAATCTCGAGCTTCGTCACCTTGTCGGGCGAGATCTCGAACTCGACGCGCTTCCACGGGCCGTCGACGCCGAGCTCCCGTACCTCCATCACCTGCTTGCCGGTGCCGAGGTAGACGTCGGCGAACGGCGCCTTCAAGATGGTGTCGCCCATCTTCACCTCGGCGGGGCGGTCGGTGGAGACCGACACCCGACCGACGCCGGCCTGGGCCTTCTGCGGCGCCATCGAGCGGTAGACGAGCACGCCACCCGCTGCGCCGAGCACCATCGCGCCGATCGCACCGATCACGAGCACCACGGTGCGGCCGCCGCCGCGCTGCGCGGGGTTCGTGCCGGTGTTCGGCGGCCCTGCGCCGGGCTGGGTCAGCGGCACGCTCGCCGTGGGGCGACGCGGCGGGGCAGCGGCCGCCACGGGGGCGACCGGCGTCGAGTCGTCACCGCGGCGCTGGGGCACCGGCAGCTCGGCCGGGGTGAGATCGAGGTTCGGGCTCATCAGCCGCGGCTCGGTGACGAGTGTGGTCGGCCCAGGCGCCCGCACCTCGTCGGGAATCGGGCCCTCGTCGGTGATGCGATCGCCCTCGCGCGGCGGCGACGCCCCACCCTTGCCGGTGAACTCGGGGGTGAAGAACTTCGTCGGCGCCGCCGAGTCGGCCTCGCCCTTCGACGGCGCAGGTGGCCGGCTCTGTGAGGCCCTGCGCGGCGGCGTGGTCGACGGGCGCGGCGGCCTCACGGTCTGCGCGCCGGTGCCGGCCGGGCCGCTGCCGGGCAACGTCTTGTCGGGCACCGGCAGCCCGACCACGGTGCGCACGTCGCCGCCCTGCAGCTCTTCGTCGGTGAGCCGCGACCGGCCGACGTCGGTGGTCGCCGCCGAGCTGCCCTCTTCGGGGATGCGCTCGAGCAACACCTCGAGCTCTTTCTGGCGATCTTTGAAGAGGTCGGCGACGAACTCGCCGCAGCGCTCGGGCGGCCACGCGGTCGAGCCGGCGGCGAGGCCGAGATCACGAATCAGCTCGAGCGGCATCTGGTAGCGGCGCGAGACGCTGCGCTCGAGCGCGCGCAGCACCACGGCGTCGAGCGCCTTCGGCACCCGCTTGTTCACCACCGACGGCACGGGGATCTCGGCCTCGTACACCGCCGCCATCTCTTTGCCCGGGTTGCCGCGCGCGAACAGCCGCTGCCCGGTGAGCAGCTCGTGAAAGATGGTGCCGAGCGAAATGATGTCGGTGCGCGTGTCGACCTTCGCGTCGATCGCCTGCTCGGGGCTCATGTACGCCGCCGTGCCGCGCACCATGCCCGCGACCGTGCGGCGCGAGGCCCCCACGGCGCGCGCGATGCCGAAGTCGAGCACCTTGCCGAGGCCGTCGAACGTGACCATCAGGTTTCGCGGCGTGACGTCGCGGTGAATGATGGGCATCGGCCCACCCTTCGAGTCTTTGTAGCTGTGCGCGTGCTGCAGCCCCTGCGCGGCATCGCGAATCGCGGCGATGACGAAGCCGAGCGGCAGCACCTCTTTGCGCTCGACCACGACCTCGACGAGCTCTTCGAGGTTCGCGCCCTGAATCAGCTCGATGACGAGAATGACGTCTTCGCCGGCGACCTCGAGGTCGAGCACCTGCGCGACGTGCTTGTGATGCAGCTGCGCCGTGAGCTTGGCCTCGTCGATGAGCATCTGCAGCGACGACGGGTCTTCGCGGTGGTCAGACAAGATTCGCTTCAGCACGAGCGGCTTGAACGCGAACGGGCCCGCGAGCGGGAAGCCGAGAAAGATCTCGGCCATGCCGCCGACCGCGAGGCGGCAGAGCACCTCGTACTTCCCGAAGCGCCTACCGGTGAACTCGTCGGCGACGAAGGGCATGGGCCGCCGCGAATCTACCGAGCGCGAGCCACAGAGTCAGCGAAAGTTCTGCGCCCCCCGCCGAACAGCCGCACGACGGGGTGGGAGTCTCTCGGCCGCCGCCCCCGCCCGTGCCGCCCGCGCCACCGCCCGTGCCGCCTGCCATGCCAGCATCGGGTGACACGGGAAATTGCGCCACCAGCGCCGGGTAGAAGCCCGCGCAGAGGGTGCTGACGACGCTCGACGCCGGGCACTTTGCGACACCGGTCACCTGGGGCCACGTGAGCAGCGGCTTCAGGCCGTCGCCCGTGTCGCGCGCCACCGCGAACCCGTCTCTTTCGAACCAGCCGCACGAGTAGAGCCGGCTGCCGTACCGCGACACGCACGACAGCCCCTGCGGCACCGGCAGCGCGGTGAGCGTGCCGCCGTCGTTCGACCAGAACAGCGTCGTCGAGGTGCCCGCCCAGACGGTGTTGCCGTCGTCAGAGACCACGATGCCGTTGATCTGCTGAAGGGTGTCGAGCGCCGCGTGCCACGTCTCGCCGCGGTCGTGGGTCACGACGACGTACGAGATCTGCGGCAGCTCTTCTTGCTGCAGCTTCGCCCACACCGTGTCGGGGTCGGT
>JAEUJP010000099.1 GCA_016793725.1 Myxococcaceae bacterium
GCGGCGCCGCGACCTGCTTCACGGTGACGCCGCGGGTGAGCTTCACGAGCTCGCCTGCCACGACCAGCCTCGGTACGTGCGAGGGGAACATCGACTTGCCGACACAGACGACTTCGCTCGAGGTCAGCGTGAGCCGCTTGCCGTCGATGCGCAGGGTCAGCAGCGAGCGCGGCAGGCCG
Source organism: Myxococcaceae bacterium (assembly GCA_016793725.1). GTDB lineage: Bacteria > Myxococcota > Myxococcia > Myxococcales > Myxococcaceae > Xiheicaenimonas > Xiheicaenimonas phototrophica. Next base: position 180 of record JAEUJP010000099.1, read on the forward strand.
GGGATGCGGATCTCGTCCGACCGGTCTCCGCCGACCCGAACCGTGCCGTCTTTCAGGTCTGCCCGCGTCGTTTCACCGCCGCAGCTGATCTCGATGAGCATGGCTTCGGGTTGAGCATTCGAGCGGCCACGCCAACCCCCCGAAATTCCCTGAAGCGTGTAGGGTAGGTGTCTCCATGAGACGGTGGCTCCCGCTCCTGTTGTTGGTTTCGTGCCGTGACGAGCAGGCCGGCCCGCGGCCCCGAGGCCAGCCACAACAGCAGCAGCAGGCCGCGCAACCCCAGCAGCCGCAGGCCCAGCCGGGTCAACCGCAGCAGGGGCAGCTGCGCACGCTCGACGCGATTCCCCCACAGGTAAAGCTCACCTTTCAGGGCACCGGCACGTGGGCCGACGGCACGGTCGCGTACCTCGGCACCATGGTCGAGCCGGCGATTCTGCAGCCGGGGCAGCCGGTGCGGCTGTCGCACTTCTTTCGCGCCGACAAGCCGCCGCCGCAGGGCTACCGCTTCTTCGTGCACGTGGTCGACGCGGCGAGCGGGCAGATGGCGGTGAACGCCGACCACGAAATTCAACAGGGCAACGGGCCGCTCGAGACCTGGCCGGTCGGCCGCATCGTGTTCGACCAGCACGTGTTCCAGATGCCCGAGGGCACGGGGCCGCTGCGCGCGGTGCTGGGGTTCTGGAAAGACGACGGCCGGCTCCCCGTCGATCAGGCGCCGCTGCAAGACGGTCAGAACCGCATGTTGGGGCCGAAGCTCGAGGCCGGCGGCGGCCCGCAGCTGCCCGAGTACAAGACGCCGCGCACGGCCAAGGCCCCGGTCATCGACGGCAAGGTGAACGACGACGTGTGGAAGGCGGCGCCCGAGGTGACGCTCACGGCCAGCTACGACGGGCGCCCGGTGTCGCGAAAGACGACGGCGCGCATCTTGTGGGACGAGCAGTTTCTCTACGTCGCCTTCGACTGCGAAGACCCCGACGTCTGGGGCACCAAGCGCAACAAAGACGACGACATCTACAACGAAGACGCCGTCGAGGTGTTCGTGAACGCGAGCGGAGATCTCGCGAACTACAACGAGCTGCAGGTCTCGCCCCACAACGTGAACTTCGACGCGCGCTTCGTGTCGCGCCGCTCAGACCTGCCCACGGCCATGAAGTGGGAGTCGGGCATGACCACCGCCGTCGACGTGCGCGGCACGCTCGACGACGACACGGCAGACCAGGGGTGGAGCGCCGAGATGAAGATACCCATCGCGAACCTCGCGAACGTGCCGCACGCGCCGCAGAAGGGCGATGTCTGGCGCTTCAACCTCTACCGGCTCGAGCACCTGAAGCGGCGCACCGAGATCGAAGGCCAGTCGTTCTCGCCGCTGTTCGTCGGCGACTTTCACGCGCTGCCGCGCTTCGGCAAGCTCGTCTTCGAGTGACGCTCAGGTCTCGGGCACCGAGCTGATGCCCCAGATGTCTTTCGCGTACTCCTTGATGGTGCGGTCAGACGAGAACCAGCCGACGCGAGCGACGTTCAGAATCGCCTTGCGCCACCACTGCTCGGGCTGCGCGTAGGTGTCGGCCACCGCCGCTTGCGCCTTCACGTACGCGTCGAAGTCGGCGAGCACGAGGTAGCGGTCGTCGTCGAGCAGCGAGTCGATGAGCGGCTTGAAGAGGTCGCGATCTTCGGGCGAGAAGAAGCCCGACGAGATGAGGTCGATGACGTCGCGCACCGCGGTGTTGGTCTCGTACACCTGCCGGCCGCGGTAGCCCTCGCGCTTCTTGGCGGCCACCTCGTCGGTGGTGAGCCCGAAGAGGAAGAAGTTCTCGGGCCCCACGAGGTTGCGAATCTCGATGTTCGCGCCGTCGAGCGTACCGACCGTCAGCGCGCCGTTCATGGCGAACTTCATGTTGCCGGTGCCCGAGGCCTCCATGCCGGCCGTGCTGATCTGCTCGCTGACGTCAGCCGCGGGGATGATGCGCTCGGCCATCGACACCCGGTAGTTCGGCACGAACGCGACCTGCAGCCCGGTGCGCGCGCTGTCGCTGTTCACGACCTCGGCGATGCCGTTGATGAGGCGAATGATGAGCTTCGCCATCTTGTAGCCCGGCGCGCTCTTCGCACCGAAGATGAACGCGCGCGGCACCTTCAGGGTGTGGTGCTCTTTGCGTGCCTGCACCCAGAGGTAGACGATGTGCAGCGCGTTGAGCAGCTGGCGCTTGTACTCGTGCAGGCGCTTCACCTGAACGTCGAACATCGCGTTCGGGTCGACGTTCAGCCACATCACGTCGCGCAGGTGGGCCGCGAGGTCGGCCTTGTTCGCGCTCTTCGCCTCGGCGAACGCCTTCACGAAGCTCGCGTCGGTGGCGAAGCGCTCGAGCTCGTGCAGCCGCTCGAGGTCGGTCACCCACTTGTCGCCGATGGCCGAGCTGATGACCTTCGACAGCCGGGGGTTGCAGACGAGCAGCCAGCGCCGCGGGGTCACCCCGTTCGTCTTGTTGTTGAAGCGGTCGGGGTACATCTGGGCGAACTCGCTCAGCACGTCGCGCTTCAGCAGGTTCGTGTGCAGCTCGGCGACGCCGTTGACGCTGTGGCTGCCGATGACCGCGAGGTGCGCCATGCGCACGTACTTCTCTTTGCCCTCTTCGATGATCGACATGCGCCCGACGCGGTCGTTGTCGAACGGCCACGCGATCTGCACCTGGCGCAGAAAGCGGTGGTTGATCTCGTAGATGACCTGCAGGTGGCGCGGCAGCAGGTGCTCGAACAGCGAGACCGGCCACTTCTCGAGCGCCTCGGCGAGCAGCGTGTGGTTCGTGTACCCGAACGTCGCCGTCGTGATGGCCCACGCCTCTTCCCACGGCACGCGCTTCTCGTCGACGAGCACCCGCATCAGCTCGGCGACGGCGATGGCGGGGTGCGTGTCGTTCAGCTGAATCGCCGCGCGCGCGGGCAGCTTCGTCAGGTCTGACTCGGTGCGAACGTAGCGCCGCATGATGTCGGCGATGGAGCACGCGACGAAGAAGTACTCTTGCTTCAGGCGCAGCTCGCGGCCGGCCTGGTTCTGGTCGTTCGGGTACAGCACCTTCGAGATGACCTCGGTGTCGTTCTTCTCGACGACGCTGCGCTCGTAGTCGCCGTCGTTGAAGAGGGCGAAGTCGAACTCGGCCGAGGCGCGGGCGCTCCACAGGCGCAGGGTGTTGACGGTGTGGCCGCCGTAGCCGGCGATGGGCGTGTCGTAGGGCACGCCGAGCACGGTCTTGCCGCCGACCCACCGTGAGGCACGGCGGCCATCGGGCGCCTGGTACTGCTCGACCGAGCCGTGAAAGCGCACCGGCACGACGCGATCGGGGCGGGCGATCTCCCATGGGTTGCCGAAGCGCAGCCACTCGTCGGCGCGCTCGACCTGATTCCCGTTCACGATCTGCTGCGTGAAGATGCCGAACTCGTAACGAATGCCGTAGCCCATGCCGGGCATACCGAGGGTCGCGAGCGAGTCGAGAAAACACGCCGCCAAACGCCCGAGACCGCCGTTGCCGAGGCCCGCGTCGGGCTCCATCTCGAGCAGGGCCGCGAGGTCGACGCCCGTCTCGCGCAGCGCCTCGATCGACGCTTCGTAGAGGCCGAGGTTGATGAGGTTGTTGCCGAGCGCGCGGCCGAGCAGGTACTCGGCGCTCAGGTAATAGGCGCGCTTCGCGTTCGCGGCGTTGTAGCGCCGCTGCGTGCTCACCCAGCTCTTGGCGAGGCGGTCGCGCACCGAGTGGGCGAGCGCCATGTACTTGTCGTACGGCGTCGCCGTGTCGAACGACGTGCCACGCGTGTACTCGACGTGCTCGACGAACGACTTGCGAATTTCTGCGGGCTTGAGGCCCGCCCGGCCATCTGCGTGGCCGTCAGCCTCAGCGGTGTTGGGTTTCCCCTTCGAGGAAGAGAGCGCGGTGTTCATGCGCCCTCACCTCTAGTTCAGGGCTCGGCGCGGGCCAACGACTTCGCCTCGAGCTGTACGTCGAGCGCATCGGCCTTCTCGCGGAAGTCGCCGATCAACGTCTTCGGCAGCGGGTCGGCACGGGGGAAGTTCTGGTTCAGCGGGTTGACGAACATGCCGCCCCGCTTCATGGCGAAGTGCAGGTGTGGGCCCGTCGACAGACCCGTCGAGCCCGACTCGCCGATGACGGCCTTCTGCTGCACGCGCTGGCCTTCTTTGACCTCGACCTTCGAGAGGTGCAGGTAGCAGGTCTCGAGCGACATGACGTGGCGCACGCAGACCATGTTGCCGCCGCCCTTGTCCCACCCCGCGCGCACGACCGTGCCGTCGGCGACCGACCACACGGGCGTGCCCGTCGGCGTGCCGTAATCGACGCCGTTGTGCGCGCCGACGTACTTCAAGATGGGGTGAAAGCGGCTGCCGAAGCCGCTGGTGACGTGCGCGAACTTCAGCGGCGTCTTCAAGAACGTCTTGCGCGCCGAGGTGCCGTCTTCGAGGAAGTAGGTCTCGCTGCCGTCGGGCAGGCGGTAGCGAAAGCTCTTCTTCTTGCCGACGGTCGACCCGACGTAGCTCGCGGCGAGCACGTTGCCGTACTCGAGCACGCGGCCCTTGCTGACCACCTTCTCGACGACGGCGCGCATGCGGTCGCCCTTCTGCACGTCGCGGTAGAAGTCGATGTCCCACGCGAAGACGTCGCTCAGCGTGACGGCGATCTCGGGCTTCTCGCCGGCGGCCTTCGCGGCGTCCCACACCGAGGTGTCGACGGTCAGCTCGACGACGGCGAGCTGGGTCTCTTTTTCGAGCTGGCCCTTCTTGCCGAGGTAGCGGTCGCCTTCGCGGCGCACCTGCCACTCGGTGAAGATGCTGCGGCGGTAGTCGAGCGCGTCGAGCTGCTGGTCGCGGAACACGAAGCGCAGCTGGTCGCCCGCGCGCGCCTTCTTGAAGTCGAAGCCGGTCGCTCTCAGCGCGCCCTGCACGGCGTCGACGGTCGGCTCGTCGAGGCCCGCCGCGTAGAGCACCTTGGCGACGTTGTCATTCGGCTCGAGGCGGCGGTTCTTCACCACCGTCACATCGGTCGCGCCGAGAACGCAGGCGCTCACGAGAATTGCGATCATGTCTGGGGAGTCTCGACGGGTGCTACGAGGCGCTACGGAACAAACCACAACCGTCGCAGCCTGACCAGATTCCGGCTCGACCCGGCCGCAGGTTTTCAGTTTCGGCGCAGGCTCTTCAGCCGCTCGTACTCTTCGTAAGCGGCACGACCTTCGGCCTGCAGCTTCTCGGCGCGCGTGAGCTCGGGTGGCTGCCGGGCCGCACCGGCGTGCTCTTGCAGCGGTGACCTGCGCGCGGCCGCCAGCACTGCGAGGAGCGGGTAGGGGCTCTCACCTCTGTCTACAACGACCTCGTTGCGATCACCCTTGGGTACGCTCCACGAGACGGTGCCGCGAAAGTCGCCCTGGTACTCGATGAGCAGTGCGCCGAGCACCTGCTGAAAGAAGCGGCCCTGAACGTCGGAGCGAATCACGATCTCGTCGAGCACGGCGACGTCGCCGTCGACCTTGAACTTGAGGTGACAGGTCTCTTGTTCGGCGCGCACGGTGATGACGTCGCCCTCACGCTGAATGTCGACCGATGGGAGCCGCTGGGGGAGCTCGCGAAAATCGCCGAGGGGAATCTCGAGTCGAAAGTCACGAGGGGTGACCTCGTCGATGCGTGAGAGCGCCAAAGCGCGCGGGACTATAACCTCGCTCTCGCGCAAAAGAGGAGGTCGCCATGCGGAGCATCGCGTTCTTCGTATTTCCCCGGGTCACGACGCTCGACTTCATCGGCGTGTACGACGCCCTGCGCCGGTTGTCGGGCGTGTCGCTGCGCTTCATCGGCACCGAGGCGCGCATCGTCGATGAGGGGGGCCTTTCGTTCGAGGCCGAGCCGTACCCGAAGCTCGACGGCGTCGATCTGCTCGTGGTGCCGGGCGGCCTCGGCACGAAGGTGCTCGAAGAAGACGAGCACTGCATCGCGTACCTGCAGTCGTGGGGCAAAGACCGGCACATCGCGTCGGTGTGCACGGGCGCGCTGCTGCTGGGCAGGGCAGGGCACCTTCAGGGGCTGAAGGCGACCACCCACTTCGGCTCGTACGAGCGGTTGGCGCCGTACTGCGCCGAGGTGGTGCGCGACGTTCGGGTGGTCGACGCCGGCCGCGTGGTGACGGCCGGCGCCGTGTCGTCGTCGCTGGATCTCGGCCTTCACCTCG
>JAEUJP010000114.1 GCA_016793725.1 Myxococcaceae bacterium
CCGCCACCGCGGTGGCACACGAACAGAGGCTGCAAGGCTGGTTTTTGGGCATGGCTCAAGCGCGCGTGCACGAAAATGGCTGGGTGTACGTCGAGTTTCAGCCGCGCGCGACGTTCGCCCCGGTGGTGCGCGGCGATCACGTCATCTTGCGCGCTGCGGCGGGCGTGCAGCTGCCCGCGGGCTTTCAGCTGTGGGCGGGCCTCGCGTACATCGACGGCGAGCAGCGGGTCTTCGAGCAGGCGTTCTGGGGAAACGACTTCGGGCCGCTGCGGCTGTCGGTGCGGGCGCGGCTCGAGCAGCGTTTTTTGCCCGATGACCCGGTCACGAAGCACCGCGTGCGCGTGCAGCTCCGCGCCGCGTGGACGTTCAAAGACTCCTTCTTGCTGATCGTCTACGACGAGCCGTTCGTGAACCTGCCGTTCACGTTCGACCAGAACCGCGCGTACGTCGCGCTCGGCTACCGGCCGCACCCGAAGGTGCTGCTCGAGCTCGGCTACCTGAACCAGCTCACGACCCGGCACATGGGCCACACGCCCCTCTTTACGATCGGCCTGGGCTTCTAGGCTTGCAGTCGTGGCCTGCGTCTGTTTCAAGGGAAGGCATGTCAACCAATGCCCGCGTGGGCGGTGAAGTCGACGCGTTCTGTACCAAGTGCGAGCTGCTCCTCGCGCACACCGTTCTCGCGATGGTCGGCCCGAAGATCGTTCGGGTTCGGTGTGAGACCTGCAAGGCCGAACACGCGTACCGCGGGCAGGTCGTGCCGAAGGGCGCGGCGAAGCCCAAGGCCAGGCGCTCGACGACGACCGCGGCCGAGAAGATCGTCATCGGCTTCGAAGAGCAGCTGAAGGGCAAAGATCTCACCAAGGCGCGCGCCTACTCGCCCAAAGAGTCGTTCGTCGCCGAAGAGGTGCTGAACCACCCGACCTTCGGGTACGGCATCGTGACGGCGCTGCGCGGCGACAAGATCGACGTCGCGTTCAAGGCGTTCGAGAAGACCCTGCTCCACAAGCGGCCCGACGGTCAGGCCGCGCGCCCCACGTTCGGCACCAAGGCCACCCCCGCGCCGCAGCCCACCGAAGAGGGTCAGGCCGCGCTGCAGCCGAAAGACCCTGCCCCCTCGACTCCCGACGAGGGGAGTGGCACCGTCGGCTCGTGACGCGGGTCTTCAGCTTCAGCCTCCTGGCGCTGGCCGCCTGCCCCGGCACGAACTCGTTTCCGTGCGACGACGACACGCAGTGCCCGGCGCTGCAGCGCTGCCGGCGCGGCGCGTGTGGCCCCATCTGTCTGAACGACGGCGAGTGTGGCAGCGAGCAGGTCTGCCGCGCCGGGGTCTGCAAGCCCCGCCCCGAGTGCGCGACGAGCTCCGACTGCGCGAGCGGCTTCACGTGCGGCGACGGCCGCTGCCAGTGCACCGACGACACGTCGTGCCAGGCGAACCAGACCTGCGACGCCACCGGCACGTGCGTCGCGCGCCAGCGCTGCACGACCGACGCCGAGTGTGCCGGCTCGGGCAAGCGCTGCGAGGTGAGCCAGGGCATCTGCCTGCCGTTCTGCACGCTGCCGTCAGACTGCGCGCCCGAGCTCGACCCGCGCGTCGCGTTCACGCTGTACACGTGCGTGTCGGGCACCTGCAACCGCCGCTGCGTGAACGACGTCACGTGCGGCGGCCAGGGCATCGTCTGCGAGGCCGGCCTGTGCAAGGTCGCCGACTGCAAGACGAAGGCAGACTGCTCGGCGACGCAGTACTGCACGAGCGCGGCGTTCGGCCGGTGCCTCGAGTTCAAGACGTGCACCGCGACCTCGATGTGCGAGCGCAACTTCGAGTGCAAGGCGTTCGGCACGCTCGAGTGCCCGCCGGGCTTCGACTGCACGCAGAAGATCTGCCGAGAGCTGCCGCGCTGCCTCATCGACGGCGACTGCGTGAGCGCCGTGGGCGGCATGCCGATGCAGACCGGCTACTGCGCCGAAGGCCACTGCCAGCCGACGGTGAAGTGCAGCGGCGCCTCGTGCGGCACCGGGCTCGAGTGCATCGCGGGCGTGTGTGTGCCGTCGACGTGCCGCGGCCACCCCGACTGCGGCGCGAACCGCGCGTGCGTCGAGGGCGAGTGTGTCGACGCGCCGGGCGGGCAAGACCTCGTGCAGCTGCGCCTCAAGCCGACGGCGGCGACGCTCGAGGTCGGCGACACGCTGCAGCTCGCGCTGATCGGCTTCCGCCTGGGCGGCGCGTCGTACCCCATCACGAACGGCACGTTCACGGTGACGCCTCTGACGGGGCAGGCGACGGTGGCCGGCGGCACGCTGACGGCGACCCAGGCGGGCACGGTGAAGGTGAGCGGCACGCTGACGGGCGCGATGGTGCCGGCGCCCGAGATGACGGTGACCATCTACCCGCGCGTGACCGAGGGTCGCCGCGTGATCGTGGTCGACGCCGCGAACGAGGCGCCGCTCGCGCAGGTGAAGGTGCTCGCGTGCGAGGGCAGCGCGTGCCTCGAGACGACGACCGACGACGCCGGTGTGGCGCTGTTCGCCGACGCCGGTACGGGGCCGTACGACTTCAGCGCCGTGGCGCAGGTGGTGCGGCCCGGCGACGCGTACCCGAAGTACGAGAGCGTGTCGGTGATCGGCACGAGCGCGACCGACGTCTACCTGCCGCTGCGCGACAACCCGGCGCACGGGCGCGGGGGCTTCTCGGCGACGATCTCGTTCAGCGACGTGACGACGGCGGGCGCATATTGGGCCGGCTTCTCGGCGACGAGCGTCAGCGACCTGCCCTCGTGGGACGTGCAGACCCTGCTCGGCGACAACTTCTTCGTCGAGCTCGCGGGCGTGAGCCAGGCGGTGCCCATTCCCGGGCCGGTGGTGCTCTACACGTCGCCCGGCCTCGGCATACCGCAAGAGGTGAAGGCGAAGTCGCTGGGCTTCGCCGAGTCGGGCCTGCGCCACGGCGTCGCGTTCGCGGGGCGCACCGACGCGGCGGTGGCGTTGAGCCTGCGGTCGACCGACCTTCTCTCGTACCTGGGGGCGTTCGACTTCGAGCTGCGGCTCGACGTGCCCATTTCGTCGCACGCGATGATCCCCGATCTCACCGACGTCGACGGCGACGGCCAGTGCTCGAACATGATGCGCTGCCCGATGGGCACCGAAGACGTGCCCGACTACGCGCGCTTCACCCAGCTCACCTACACGCCGCGGCGCGCCCAGAAGCGCCGCACCGAGGTGGTGGTGCCCCGCCTGCCCGGCACGCTCGATCAGGTCGTGGTCGCGGCGATCGAGACGATGCCCGAAGGCGGCGTGCTGCCGACGGGCTTCGCGTCGAAGGCCGCCGGCGCCGCGGGCGCCGATGGCACTCGGCCAATCGAGCCGGTGGTGCTGCGCTCGGGGCCTCCGTACGGGGGCCTCGAGCTGGGTCAGCCCGGCGTGCTGGTGCTGGCGGTGTCGAACAACGGCAGCGCAGCGTCTGCGCGGGTGACGCGCGGCGAGACGCTGGCGCCGCGCACGCTGGTGGCGCCGCTGCTGCCCGTGCCGCGCGAGTGCAGCTACGCGCCGGCGACGCGCACGTTCACGGCCGGGCAGCCTGCGTGGGCGAGCGTGTACTCGAGCGGCGCGCAGCTCGCCCGGGTCGGCATCACCGGCACCGAGCGCCGGCACACGATCTACTTCACGATCTCGGGCACGCAGACCGCGGTGCCGCTGCCCGCGCTGCCCTCGGGGCCCGGGTCAGACCCGACCCGGCAGGGCGAGGCGCGCATCGACGTGGTGACGATGGATCTCACGTCTGACCTGGGCTCGGTCGACGACGCGTTCACGCTGGCGGGGCCGAACCTCGGCGCGCTGGAGCGCATGCTCGACGGGTACGCCCGCTTCGTGCAGTGAAAATGCTTCCGTCGGGGCGAAGTTGAACTAGCCTCCGGCTCTAAATGGCCGCTCCGAAAGAGCCGATCATCGGTATCGACCTGGGGACGACGAACTCGTGCGCCGCGATCGTCGACGGCGAAAACAACGGTGTGCCGCACGTGAAGCTCATTCCCTACAAGGGGGGCGAGTACACGGTGCCGTCGATCTTCGCGATCGACGACAAGGGCAACGAGCTCATCGGGTACGAGGCGAAGCGACAGTGGCAGCTGAACCCGAAGAACACCATCTACGGGGCGAAGCGGCTGGTGGGCCGCAGCTTCCGCAGCGACATCGTCGACACGATGAAGAAGGTGGTCGGGTACCAGGTGCGCCCGTCTTCCGACAACAAAGAGGTCGTGCTCGACGTCGCGCGCAAAGAGTTCACGCTGCAAGAAGTCAGCGCCAAGATCCTCAACAAGATTCGCGACGTCGCCTCGAACTACCTGCGCACGCCGGTGCACCGCGCGGTGGTGACGGTGCCGGCCTACTTCACCGACCGGCAGCGGCAGTCGGTGAAAGAGGCGGGCAAGCTGGTCGGCATGGAAGTGGTGCGCATCATCAACGAGCCGACCTCGGCCGCCCTCGCCTACGGCGTCGGCAAGGGGCTGAACGAGAAGGTCGTGATCTACGACCTGGGCGGCGGCACGTTCGACGTCAGCATCATCGAAATTCGCGGCCAGGTGTTCGAGGTCAAGTCGACGGGGGGCGACATCTTCCTGGGCGGCATCGACTTCGACAACGCGATGATTCACTACGTGCTGCGCGAGTTTCAGCAGAAGACGGGCATCGATCTGTCGCAAGACCCCGTCGCGATGCAGCGCATCAAAGACCTCGCCGAGCGCACCAAGATCGACCTGTCGTCGCGCGAAGAGGCGCCCTTCAACATTCCCTTCATCACGATGACGGCGCAGGGGCAGCCGCTGAACATCGAGATGAAGTTCACGCGCAAGCTGCTCGAGCAGCTGACGGTCGACCTGATCGACCGCACGCTGAAGATCGTGGCGCGCGTGCTGGTCGACTCGGGGCTGTCGACGAAAGAGATCGACGAGGTGATGCTGGTCGGCGGGCAGACGCGCATGCCCATCGTGCAAGATCGCCTCACGAAGTTTTTCGGCAAGGCGCCCTCGAAGGGCGTGCACCCCGACGAGGCGGTCGCCATCGGGGCGGCGCTCTACGCGCACTCGCTGCAAGACGACACGAACCTCAGGCTGCAGCTGCTCGACGTCATCCCCATGGCGATCGGGCTCGAGCGCACCGCGACCGAGCCCGGCGGCGCCGACTTTCACACCGTGTTCACGCGCAACGCCGCGATACCGAACGCGAAGCAGATCACGGGCACGACGAGCGCCGACAACCAGACCGAGCTCATCATGCGCATCTTCCAGGGCGACAACGAGCACGTGTCGAAGAACGAGCTGCTCGGCGAGTTCACGTTCGCCGGTATTCGGCCCGCCCGCGCCGGCCAGGTTCAG
>JAEUJP010000116.1 GCA_016793725.1 Myxococcaceae bacterium
CGTTGACGAGAACGCGCACGTCACCGAGCACGGCGACGACCCGTCGTGAAACGAACTCGTCAACGAACCCGCACCCGCACCCGCACCCGTTCGCGCCCCCGTGGTCGTCTTCGTCTTCGTCTTCGTCGTCGTCGTCGTACCCGTCGTCGTCGTGGTCGTGGTCGTGGTCGTGGTCATCGTGCCCCGCCCCGCGCCGTCACCCAGTAGTCGACGAGCAACAACGCCAACAGAACCACCAACGGCCACAACGACCTCGGCTGCTTCAGCGCAATCGAAGCGAGCCCCTCGGCGGCCGAAGCCTTCACCGTGTACGGCCCACGAGACCGCAGGTCCGACTCGCGGGGATCCAACGGCAGCACTTCCAGCGCGTCGACCTCTTCACCCTCACGCCACAACGCCCACCGCCCCGGCACCGTCACCGCAGGCAAGGTCACCGGGCCAACACCGAGCACGGGCCGCTGGAGCGCCCCCGGCCCCTTCAGCACGTACGCAGCACCGGGCGCCGTCGTCACCGGCACGTCTTCGCCGAGCATGAGGTGCCGGCGCGGCAAGCCGGGCAGCGAGAGCCGCGCCCGCCGCACCAGGTTGCTCACCAGAATCGGCCACGCCACCGTGCGCTGAACGTTCGAGCGGCCGACGTCGAGGTTGAAGTGAAGGCGGCCGTCTTCTTCTTCCGCGATGAGCACCGCGTCACCGGCGCTCATGAGCGAGCGGCCCACCGGGTTCGGCCCCGCCGTCCAGATGGCGCCCGAGAGCTGCACGTCTTCGAGCAGCGGGTTGCCCTTCTGCGCGAAGAACGGCCCGAGATAGCTCTTCGGCGGAGCCGCCGCCCCGAGCGTCACCTCGGCGCTCGAACCGGGCGGCCCCACCGTCAACGAATCGGGCTGCAGCGCCGTCGACACCGTGACGCCGGGCACCACCGCGAGCGCGCGCCGCAGCGCCGCGCCCGCGTTCGGGTCGAGCCCCCCGAGCAGCACCACCTTCGTCGCCGGTGGCGGCGAAGGCAGCAGCGTCACGTTGCCGTCGATGGCGAGCGCATCATCGGGCAGCGCAACGACGATGGGGCCGGCTGCGGGCAGCTTCGCCTGCACCACCGACGTGCCCCCCGCCGCCAGCTCGACCTCGCGCGTGCGCGGCCCGAGCTGCAGCACCACCGTGCGCTCGGCCTTCGAGAAGTTCGCGACCCTCACCGTCACGCTCGCCTCACCCTCGACGTCGGTGCGCTGCGCCGACAGCAGCGCCACGTTGTCGACCGGCTCACCCACGCTGAGCACTTCGACCTCGGGCGGAACCAGCGCGCCCTCGGCCAGCGGCCCGTCAGTCAAGAAGTGCACCTTGTTGCCCTTGCCGCCCGCGAGCTCGCGCGCGACCAGCAGCGCCGGCCCGACGTCGTGCGCTGGCTGTGACGGCACCCACCGCTCGAGGTCGGCGAGCGCGCGCGACACCTCGGCCTGAGGCCCCGCGAGCACCGTCGGTTTGAGGCCCGACTCGATGAGCGTGAGCTGCCCCACCCCTTCGGCGCCCACGAGCTTCGCGAGCTGGTCGCGCACCCGGTCGGCCGCCGTCTTGCCGCCGCTCTTCGCCTGCATCGACAGCGAGCCGTCGACCACCGCGACGAGGTGCTTCTTCGAAGCGCCGCCGCCGCAGTGCGCGTCGGACAAGAACGCAGCCGCCGCCACGACCGCGCACAGCTCGAGCAACAGCGACACCTCGCGCGAGAAGCGCTGCAGCTTCGGCCCCGCTTCAGCCCGCTGGTCGGGCGAGCGCCACAAGAACAGCGCGCTGACGACGCGGGGTGGCTGCTTCCGGCGCAAGAAGTACGCGACCAGAATCGGCGCCGCCGCAGCGAGCGCGACCAGCCCGAGCGGGAAGCCGAAGGTCATGCCGCCAGGGCCTCGTGATAGATCGCGAGCGCATGAGACTCTCGGTTCTGGTCGTCACACTGCTCTCGTCGGCGTGCGCGCCGCGCCTGTTCGTGAACGTGCTGCGGCCGGCGCCCGTCAACCTCGGCGCCGCGAAGAAGCTGAGCCTCGTCGAGTCGCAGGGCCGTCAGAGCGCCCGGGAAGAGCTGCTGAAAGAGCTCGACGCGCAGATTCAGGGCAGCGGCTACTTCACGCTGACCGACCGGACCGCCGACCGCATCACCGTGAAGATCAGCGGCCAGCAGGTCGAGCCGAGCGCAATGCCCGCCGCCGACGAGGTGGCCCTGCGCATCGACGTCGCCGAGTGGAACGCCGACCAGGAGTCGCAGCCCACCCGCCAGAAAGACAAGCAGGGCAACGTCATCAACAAGCAGGTGTGGAAGAGCCGCGTCGCCATCACCGTCACGGCGTTCAACGCCTCCGGCAAGACGTTTCTCGTCGAAAAAGAGTACCGGGCCACGGCCGAAGACGACAGAGACGAAGACGCGGCGATTCTGGCTGCGGGCCGGCAGGTCGTCGCCCAGCTGCTCGAAGAGATGACGCCCACGTACGCGCAGCGCGCGATTCAGTTCGACGACGCCGAAGAGGCGCAGCGGCCGGTCATCGACCTCGCCGTTCAGCGCCGCGACGTACCCGCCGCGATCGAGGCCGAGAAGGCCCTGCTCGCGAAGAACCCGAACAACGCCGCCGGCACCTTCAACCTCGGCGTGCTGCTCGACTCGCAGGGCCTCTATCGCGACGCGCTCGTGCAGTACGACGCTGCCATCAAGCTCGTGAACAAGGAGCTGTATCGCGAGGTCCGCGCCGAGTGTCAGCAGCGGCTCAACGACACCGAGGCGCTCGCGAAGTAGCGCAGTCACGTGGCCTCCAGCATCGGCGCGAGCGTCGTGCTCGCGAGCTGCTCGACCCCGAACGCCGCGCTGTTCGTCACGAACGTCGCGTGAACGCGCGCGCCGGCGTGCTCCCAGAGCCGCTGGTGGGCGCCGAACCGCTCACCGTACGCGTCGAGCACCGACGGCGAGAGCACGCGCTCGATGGCCTCGCCGTTCTCGGCGTCGACCAGCCGCGCGCCCGTGCCGCCCGTCGGGTCAATGTCTTCGGCGTCGAGCACCTGCACCAGGAACAGCGACGACGCCCCCCGCGCCCAGCGCTCGGCCAGCTTCTCGGGCGGGCTCTCGAACAAGAAGTCGGACACGACGATGCGCGTGCCGCACGGCCGCACCGGCGGAGCGCGCGTCAGCGCCACGTCGAACGGCTCGGCGCCGTCGAGCGCGATGTGGCTCAGCACGGTGCGCACCTCTTGCCCGACCGCGCGCTGAGGCGAGCGCCCCGCGGCGATCAACACCACCTCGAGCCCCGCACGGCGACCCAAGAGGCCGATGAGATCGGCGACCTCTCTCGCGCGCGCCGCCTTCTCGGGCGTCACCGCCATCGAGAGGCTCGCGTCGAACAACAGCTCGAGGCGCGGCGACACCTCGTCTTGCCGCACGCGCAGCACGAGCTCGCCGGTGCGTGCCACCGCGTTCCAGTCGAGGTGCCTGACGTCATCGCCCGGGTGGTAGAGCCGAAAGTCGTGCAGCTCCATCGAGCTGCCCACCGACGCCGAGCGCACCTCGCCCACCTTGCCGCGCTGGGGGCCTCGCGGCAGCCGCAGCCGGCGCCCCGCGGCCGCGCGCTCGACGGCGGCGAAGTCGAGGCTCATGAGCGCCTCGTGAAAAAAGGGGACAGGCTACTTTTTTGCGCAACACATTCGGGGAGGCTGCGGCGCTCGTGACCCTTCGCCCTGGCGAGCGAGGTTGCGCAAAAAAGTAGCCTGTCCCCTTTTTTCACGAGCGCCTCTCGACGTCGCGCGACGACAGCGTCGTGTACGCGAGAAAGCCGAACAGCAGCGCCGACACCCCCGCGAGAATCATCACGCGCTCGCCCCGCGCGCCGCCGTTGATGCTCGCGATGCCGAGCAGCGGGCTGAGCACGTTCAGCTCTTTGTACTCGGCGTGGTGCCCCGTCATCACCGACAAGAACATCGGCACTGCCGTGCCCAGCACCACCGCCAGCGCAAAGCCCGTTCGCGTCGCGATCGGCTCACCCAGCCCGCGCAGCGGCGTGAGGCGCCCCAGCAGCACGCCCAGCGACAGGTACAGCACCACGAACAGCGGCGGCGCCAGCACGATGCGCTCGTACTTCGCCTCGCGCCCGCCGCTGAACGCCACGTAGATGGCGAACCACACGGCCGTGCTCGACATCAGCAGCAGCACCAGCATCGTGAAGCTGCGCAGGGCCCCCGGCTTGAACCACCGCCGCGTGCGCGCGAACGCGGGGGGGAAGCCGTCGTGCTCCGACACCGCGAACAGCCCCGCGAGGCACAGGTACAGCGCCGAGCCCACCGACCCCACCGACGACGCCACCTTGTCGCCGTGGTCGACCACCACCGCCGAGATGCCCGCGACCACCGTCGCCAGCAGCACCTGCAGCGACAGCGCGAGCCGCGGGCCCTTCGCCGCGTTCTCGCTGAGCAGCGCCAGCCCCGAGGCCGCACCCTCGCTCGCCACCCACGCCGTGGTCACACAGAACGCCACGTGCGCGACGCAGAACACCCGAAAGCCCACCTGCTCGCGCAAGAGCCGCCCGCCCTCTTCGGCGAAGAACGCCGAGAACGCGATGCCGGCTGCGGTGCCCCCGAGCAGCACGGCGAGCACGACGAAGTGCACGAGCGCGCGCCCGAGGCGGCTGTGCGCCTGCGTCGCCGCGCCGACGCCCACGCAGACGAGCAGGCACGACCACGCCGCGGCCATCACCAGCGCCACCAGCACCGTCGGCAGGTCGATGCCGTTCAGGTAGTAGCTGAACAGCACGAACGGCGCGCACGCCGACGCGTACAAGAGCCCCTGCGCGAGCGCGCTCGAGACCTTGCCGCGCACGATGCGCCGCGCGCCGAGGCCGGTGAGCACGAGCAGCACCCACGTCTCGTCTTCGCGCTCGCGCGCCATGGCGCGAAACGCCATGTACGGAATGACGAAGTACTCGACGATGGCGAGCGCCCCGAGAAAGAGGCGAAAGTAGTCGGGCCCCAGGTCGACGCTGCGGCTGCGATCGAACTCGGCCGCCGCCACCAGCGCGACCACGAGGCACCCGAGCAGCAGGAGCCCGAAGAAGATGGCGAACACCTTCGCGCGCAGCCCCTGCCGCACCTCTTTCACGACGATGGGGCCCGCCGCCTCGGCGAGCCGCTCCGAGAAGGTGACCGTCGTCACGCCGGCGCGAGCTCCTTCGGCTTCTGGTCGCGCGCGTACATCATCGAGAGCGCCAGAATGGTGAAGCCGCCGGCGACGCCATAGAGCAGCATCACCGCTTCCCACCCGACCTCGTCTTTCGCGAGGTTCACCATGCCGACGACGGGGTTGAGCGCGTTCAAGAACGGCTGGTCGGGCTCCATGCCGAGCAGCACCGCGACCAGCGGCGGCACGCCCGAGCCCAACATCACGAGGCCCAGCGTGAACACGCGCACCAGCACCGGGGTCTGCGACGGGTGGTGGTCGAACAGCCGCGCGAGCGCCGCCGGAGCCGCGAGGTACAGCACCACGAACGCCGGCGCCGCGAGCATGGCGCGAAGCTGTTTGTCGTCGGTGCCGTGCCGCCCGAGCCACAGCGCCGTCAGCGCGCCGCACACGATGAACAGCACCATGAACGTCATGATGAAGCCGCGCAGCGCGCCGGGCTTGAGCAGGTTGAGCCGCTGCGAGCCGGCCCAGTGGCGGCGCGACATGCCATCGACGTCGCTCGCCACGAACATGCCGATGAACGCGATGTGCAGGCAGATGAAGATCTCGGCCGCGACGAGCACCTCGACGTCGCGGCCCGAGCGCTCCCAGCCCCACAAGAACAGCGCGAGGGCGCCCAAGACCTGCGCGACGAACGCGATGCGCGGCCCGCGCGCGTAGTGCTCGGTCGGCAGCGACAGCCGCGCGGCCGCCGCCTCGAACAGCAGCACGGCGTACGTCACGAGCGCCCAGAGCGTGCCGAGCGCCACCGCCCAGAACGTGTCGTCACCGAACAGGTTGCGGGCGCCCTCGACGAAGCCGGCCACGCTCGCGATGCCGCTGACGAGCCCCCACAACAGGCCGCCGAGCAGCACGAAGTGCAGCAAGGCCCGCGTGATGCGCGCCTCGGCCAGCGTCGCCGTGCACACGCAGACCGAGGTGAGGAACAGCTGCCACGCCGCGCCCGTCGCCACGCACAGGGCGATGGTCGGCAGGTCGATGCCGTTGAGGTAGTAGCAGAACAGCAAGAACGGGCCGGCCGCGCTGCCGTAGAGCAGGCCCTGCACGATGAAGCTCGAGAGCTTGCCGCGCAAGATTCGCCGCGGCCCGAGGCCCGTGAGCGTGAGCAGCACCCACGTCTCGTCTTCGCGCTCGCGCGCCATCGACCGGTAGGCCGTGTAGGGGATGATGAAGAACTGCACGACCGCGAGGCAGACGTAGAACGCGATGAAGAAGGTGCGGCCGCCGTCGAAGCCCATCTCGCTCGCGGTGGCCCACGCGACGAGGCTGATGCACAGGCAGGCCAGCAGCATCAGGCCGAAGAAGATCCAGAACACGCGGGTGCGCAGCCCCTGCCGCACCTCTTTCACCACGATGGGGTTGAGCCTCTCGGACCAGGCGGCGGCCAGGCTCATCACTGCACCTTGCCCTTCGTCACCGTCATGAACGCGTCTTCGAGGTCGAGCTCGCGCGCCTGGAAGCTGCACACCGGCGCGTCGGCCGCGATGAGCACCTTGAGCAGCCGCACCGACGCCTCTTCACCCCAGCCCGGCGTCGGCGCCGTGCCCGCCTGCAGCTCGATGGTGAGCCGAATCACCGACCCCTCGACCGACACGTTCTTCACCAGCGGCTGCTCGAGCAGGAGCCGCTCGGTCTTCTTCGCGGCCTCGTCGAGCGCAGGGCCTGCGCCGAACAGCTTGAGCTGCAGGTCGTGGTGTGGTGCGGCGCCGGCGGTGCCGCGCAAGATCTCGGCGACGGGCCCGGTGGCGAGCAATCTGCCCTGCTCGATGATGGCGCACGTGTCACAGATCTCGCTGAGCTCGGTGAGAATGTGGCTGCTGATGAGCACCGCCTTGCCCTGCGCCGAGAGCGCCTTCAAGAGCTCGCGCAGCTCGATGCGCGCGCGCGGGTCGAGGCCGTCGGCGGGCTCGTCGAGAATGAGCAGCCGCGGGTCGTGCAGCAGCGTGCGGCCGAGCGCGACGCGCTGCTTCATGCCCTTCGACAGCGCGACGGTGAGCTTGTCGGCGAGCGGCGTGAGGCCCGCGAACTCCATCACCGAATCGACGCGCTTCTTTCGCTCGGGCCCTTTGAGCCGGTACGCGCGCGCGAAGAAGTCGAGAAACTCGACGACCGTCATGTCGTCGTACGTGCCGTAGCGGTCGGGCATGTACCCGAGCAGCGGCCGCACCTGGTCGGGCGAGTCGACGACGCTCTTGCCGTCGAGCAGCACCTGCCCCGCCGTCGGCACGTCGAGCGTCGCCAGAATTCGCATCGTCGTGCTCTTGCCCGCGCCGTTCGGGCCGATGAAGCCGAGAATCGTGCCCTCTTCGAGCGAGAACGAGATGTCGTCGACGGCCTTCAGCGGGCCGTAGTGACGGGTGAGGCCCTTCACCGAGAGCAGGCTCACTTTTCGTACCCCCCTCTCACCAGGTGGCGGCTGTCGGTGTGCTCGAGCTGCAGGCCGCCGAGCGGCGTGAAGCCCGGCCCCTTCATCGACGCGATGAACTCGCCGTCGCGCAGCTTCGCGGTCAGCGCTGCCTTCGCCTCGGTCGAGATGCGCTTGTCGAGCGTGCCGAGCTGCGGGCCGCCCGCGCCGGCCGCGGCCTCTTTCGCCTCTTTCTCTTCGCCGTCTTTGAGCGACGAGAGCGTGTACAGCTTGCCGCCGACGCGCAGCTGCAGGTAGTCGAGCTCGCCGCCGAGCGCGTTCTGCGCGCGCACCGTCGAGCCGTCGTGCTTCACGACCAGCCGGGCGCGCGTGGGCGAAGCCGAAAGAATCGACCACTCGACGTAGCTGCGCGAGGGAATGAGGTCGGCGCCGAACTTCGCGCCCTCGTCCCAGCTCACCGACGCGCCCTGGTCGATGCTGCCGTAGTCGCGCGACGTCGTCGGGGCCACCACCACCGTGTCGGCAGCGAACCGCGACGAGCCCGGCGCGAGGTTCGCGTAGAACGCGCCGACCGTCGCCGTGACCGCGCGATGCGACGTCGAGTCGAGCAGCGTGAAGCCCTGCAGCGTCGCGTGCACGGTGAAGCCGTCGCGCAGCGCCGAGTAGCCGACGATGAGCGCGCAGGTGAACGCGGCGGTGCCGGGAATGGTGACGAGCAGCGCGGCCGGCCCCTTCTTGCGCGCGACCCACAGCGAGCCCGGCCCGATCGCGAGCGTGAACAGCGTGATGATGAGCAGGAAGCGGCCGATGGGCGCGACGGCGACGGGCAGCTTCAGCTCGGTGACCGACTCGTTGCCCTCGTCGTACGCGTAGCGGTTGCGGCGGCCGCGCGGCTCGATGGCGCGCACCGGCACGCGCGCGGTGTGGCCGAGCACCTTCTGCACGCCACACTTCTCGCAGAACGTGAGCTCACCGACGCCGTAGTGCCCGGTGTCGGCGGCGAGCAGCGGAAACGACGACGCGATGCCGCGCGCGTTCTGCATCAGCACCAGGTGCCCGCCGAGCGCGGCGTAGGCCTCGAGGGCGCGGCGTTGCGCCTCAGACAGCTCTTCGAGCTTCGTGCCCGTGAGCACCACCGCGTCCCACCCGATGTACGGAGTCAGCTCGCCCGGAGCCTCTTCACGCGACAGGTTCACCACCTGCACGTTCGCGTTGCCCGAGTACGACGGCTTCGCGCCCACCGTCTGCTGAAAGGTCTCGGCCGTGCCGATGTTCATCACCGCGCGCTGCCGCGTCGAGACGTTGTTGAAGTAGATGTGCGCTTCGCCCTTCTCGGTGATGCCGGGCGCACGCGCGCGCAGGTTGCCGTAGCGCAGGTGGGCCGGCACCGGTATCGAGACGGCGCGGCGCTCACCTTCGGCGATGTCGACCGAGCGCGAGAACGTGCGCGTGCCGCCGCTGCCGCCCTGACTCTGGAACTGCAGCCTCACGGTCTGGCGCGGGCCTATCGTGTTGTCGATGTGCACGATGGCGGGGAAGTAGCCGTACGTCGGCGTCGGGAACTGGGCGAGCGCGGTCACCTTCGTCGCGCCGCCGCCGACGTCTTGCCGCTGTGTGTTCGCGAACGCGTAGTCGTACGACGAACCCGACGAAGGCTGCAGCGGCTCGTCGATCTCTTCGTCGACCGGCACCGCGACGGCCTCGGCGGCCTCTTCGGTCTGGCCCGTGAGCAGCGCGAGGGCGAGCGCGAGCTCAAGCACGGGCCACCTCGGGCACCGCCTCGAGCAGCGCGTTCACCACCTTGTCGGCCGTCACCTTCTCGAGCCCCGCCTCGTAGCTCAGCACGAGGCGGTGGTTCAGCACGGCCATCGCGACGTCACGCACCTCGTCGAAGCCGACGTTCGGCTTGCCGCGCGCGAGCGCGTTCGCGCGGGCGCTCGAGGCCATGGCGAGGGCGGCGCGGGGGCTCGCGCCGTAGCGCACGAAGCGCTTCACGCCGTCGGGCGCCGAAGGGCTCGACGCGTGCGTCGCCTCGACGAGCCGGCCGATGTAGTCGGCGACGGGCGTCGGCAGGTGAATGCGGTCGACGAGGCCGAACAAGAGCTTCAGGCCCTCGGCGTCGAGCACGGGCTTCTGCGCCGGAGCCTCGCCGCGCACGCGCTGCGTGAGCAGCGTGGTGAGCGTCTTGGCCCCGACCGTGGGCACCTGCACGCGAAAGAGAAAGCGGTCGAGCTGGGCTTCGGGCAGCGGGTAGGTGCCCTCGAGCTCGATGGGGTTCTGGGTGGCGAGCACGAAGAAGGGGCTCGGCAGGGGGTGGGTGGTGCCGAGCACGGTGACGCAGCGCTCCTGCATGGCCTCGAGCAGCGCCGACTGCGTCTTCGGGCTCGAGCGGTTGATCTCGTCGGCGAGCACCAGCGACGCGAACAGCGGGCCGGGGCGAAACACGAACTCGCGCTTCTCGCCCTCGAGCACGTACGTGCCGGTGATGTCGCCCGGCAACAGGTCGGGCGTGAACTGCAGCCGCTTGAACGGCAGCGACAACAGCCGCGCCAGGCCCTTGCACAGCTCGGTCTTGCCGAGACCCGGCAGACCTTCGAGCAGCACGTGGCCGCGCGCGAGCACGGCGAGCACGACGCGGTCGATGACGGCGCCCTGGTCGATGAGAACCTGGTTCATGCCGTTGCGCAGCATCGCGATGTGCTCACCCGCGGTCTGCACTTCTGCAGGGCTCAAGAGGTCGGACACGTTTTTTCCCTCACTTCGAGTCGAAGTACCGCTTGGTGAGCTGCCGGTTGCGCGGGAGCAGCGCTCCGTCGTCGTTGCCGCGCGCCTGCGTGCCGCTCGCCGCGCCCGAGGTGCCTCCGGTGACGCCCGCGCCCTGCGACCTCTGCGGGTTCGCCGCACGCATGCCGTACAGCTCGTCGCCTTCGCCGCCCTGCCCTTGCGGCAGCGGCTCGAACTTCAGACGGTCGGGGTCCATGTTCGCCTGGCCGCCAAAGATGAGGTCTTGCGGCGGCGCCCAGCCGCGCGACGGGCCGCCCTGCTGCGCGCCCTGGCTCGCGTGCCCTTCTTGGCCCTGACCCTGGCCCTGCTGACCCTGGCCCTGGCCCTGCTGACCCTGACCCTGGCCTTGTTGCTGCTGACCCTGGCCCTGGCCCTGCTGTCGAGACATCTGGCGCTGCTTCTGTTGCTGGCCGCTGCTGAACGGCTTCGAGAGCTGCTGCTGCCGCTGCGCGAGCGCCTTGCGCAGGTCCGAGAGCTGGGACTTCGACGGGCCTTGCTGGCCTTCTTTGCCTTGCTGGCCTTCTTTGCCTTGCTGGCCTTCTTTGCCCTGCTGGCCTTCTTTGCCCTGCTGGCCTTCCTGACCTTCCTGACCCTCCTGGCCCTGCTGCCCTTCTTTGCCCTGCTGACCTTCCTGCCCCTCCTGGCCCTGCGAGCCCTGCTGCTGCATCGCCTGCTTCATCGCGTCGTCGGGGCTCTGCGCCTTGCCGTCGGAGAGCTCCATGAGGGCCTTCTCGAGCTCTTCCTTCTCGCGCGTGGTGCTGTCGGCGGTCTGGGCGTTCTTCATCGCGTCTTCGAGCGACTTCGCGGCGGCCTCGGCGCGAGACAGCTCGGCCTGGGCCTGGGCGGCCTCGCGGTCGAGGGCGGCGTTCAAGGTATCGGCGGCCTCCCAGTCGGCGGCGTCGAAGGTGCCGTCTTCGAGCTCTTCGCGCAGGCGCTCGAGCTCCTTCGCGAGGGCCTCGTCGGTGGGCTCTTCTTTCGTGACGGCGTCGAGCTTGTCGGTGAGCTCGTCGACGCGGGTGGCGGCGGCCGAGCTCGGTGGCCGCACGTGCTTCGGCGGCAGCGGCACGATGAACGAGATGACGGCGAGCACGAGCGCGAGCATCGAGAGCGCGACGGGGCGCCGCACGTCGACGGGCGGCGGAGTTACCGCGCGCACGCGCTGGTTCAGCTCGAGCTCCCACTCGCCGACGGGCAGCTCGAGGCGGGTGAGCAAGAGCCCGCCGGCGCCGGCGCGGCGGTCGGCGATGATGGCGGCCTGGGCTTCTGAGATGCCGCGACCGCGGCTCAGCAGCCACCACGCGACACCCGCACAGAGAAAGATGACGGCGCCGGCGAGGCCGACGTGGTGCTGCACCACGAACCGCCAGGCCGCGAGCGCCGTCACCGCGCACCACAGCGGAGCGACCACGGCCTTCACCGCGACCTCGGCGCCGAGGCGCCGCTGTACCCGGCGAACCCGGGACAGCACGACGGCCTTCATTCGTCGTTCATCACCGGCAGCCATGGGGCACGTGTGAGCTTAGCCGCGCTCACGTTTCGTGGTTGAACAACGTCGACCGCGGTCAGCCTGTTCCGCGCGGTGAACTTCGGCGCGGCTGTCCGCTTCAGATCGACGGTGTGTACCCGACGGCTTCGATGAACCGCCGCGTGTAGCCGCCTGGGCCACAGCGAAGACGGGGCGCCAGACGAGAGGGGGCTGGCCTCGCGCTTGCTGATGGGCGCGGCATGACCTCTCTCAGACTGCAGTGCGTCGCCCTCTCGCTCGCGGCCTCGGCGTGCATGCTCTCGCCGTACGACGGGCAACGGTTCGCGAGCCAGACGACGCCCGTTCCGTTCAACGGCTACAACTTCTGGGCGAACACCCCCGTCTCGATTCGAGCGTTCAACCCGGCGACCGCGACGTTCGAGCAGATCGCGACGACGCCGTCGGCCGCCACGGCTGACCCACTCGCGGCGAGCATGATCGACGAGCCCCTCTACAAGTGGCAGCTGACGACGGCCGTGCCCCCTCAATACTGGGTGCCGGGCGCGGTGCGCGGCGCTCGCGCGCGCGTCAAGGCGACGACCCGGCCGGGGTCGACGTCGTGGGCGATGACGTCGGTCGAGCGCGACTGGGGAGCGTGCATGGGTACGATGACCACGAGCTCGGCGAGCGAGTTCGGGCAGCGGTGCAAGTCAGACCACAACCCCGAGGCGTGGATCATGACCTCGGACTACTGCCACGAGGGCCCGCCGCCGCTGCCCTCGAGCGTGCCGACCCGAGTCGAGATCGAGGTCTACTGCACGCAGGTCGAGTACACGATCGTGAACCTCGGCGCGATGTACCCGGCTGCAGAGATCAGGGTCGCGTGGCGCGGCCGCGAAGAGCTGAACCGAATCTGTAATGAAGGCTCGAGCTCAGCGGAGTGCTTCTCGTTTCTCACCGACACGAACGCGGCGCTGAGGAGCGAGTCCGACTACTACTCGGCCCGCAACGCCGACGACCTCATGGTCGCCTACCGCGCGCGAACCACCCCCGGCGCCACGTGCGATGCGGTCTCGCCGTGGGTCACCTTGCCCGTTCGATATGTCGGCTTCCACAGGTGCCCTACGGCGCCGACGCCCCCACCTCCGCCTCCGCCTCCGGCGACCAGCGGCCCCGACCTCACCCTCTCGATTGCACCACACGACGGCCTCTTCGCGAACGTCACCGTCTGCAACAACGGCAGCACCGTCGTCATGGGCAACCGCTGGTACCTGAGCGTCAGGCCCAATGATGTCGGCCCGGCCAGCGAGCTCTCGATGGAGAGCCTGCTGCCGAGCGACGGGCTCAACCCGACCTCGTGCCACACCCTGTTCGACGTCGGCGTCGGCACCACCTCGGGCACCGGCGGCGGCGGGCTGCTGCCTTCGAGCAGCGTGCGCATCTGCGCCGACTCGCGAGGCCAGATTCTCGAGACGAACGAGAGCAACAACTGCGACGTCGAGTAGCGCCGCGCCCGGGAGCCGAAAACGAGAAGCCCGCACGGGCGCATCGAGACGAATGCGCAACACGGCGCTGAGCCGCTCGTGTCGGGTGATCGCCGGCCGCGTCAGCGCTTGAGCTCGACCCACACCTCGTTGCGGCGCAGCGGCGGCAGCGTCGCGGGAGCGTCGTAGCCGGCGAACAGCGGCTCGCCGCGGCGCTCCAGGCCGGCCTCGTGCACGGCGCGGAGCAGGGCCTCGGTCGCCTCCCGCACAGACTCACCGTCGTAGCGGCCCGTGAACTTCAGCGCCGCGATGGTGCGGGCCCTCTGGCTGTACAGGCGCACGCGCGAGTCCTTCGGCTCGGGCAGCGCCGCGGCGTGCTCGGGCGCCATGACGAACGAGATGGTGTGCCCGTCGCGGCGGTGCTGCGTGGTCACCGGCGCGGTCATCGGCATCTTCTGATCGGTCGCGTTCTTGCCGAAGATGTACGACGCGAGCCGGTCAAAGCCCTCGTCGAGGGAGCCGTCGAAGTCGAGCTCGACATCGGTCTGCGCGAGCGTCAGCCGCGGGTAGCGGCGCACCTCGAGGTCGCCGATGCGCCGCAGCACCTGGTAGTCGGGCTTCGGCGTCACGAACCGCTGCAGCTGCCAGCGCAGCACGTTCAGCACGGCCGCCGCGGCGCCCGCGAACAGGCCGACGCGGCCTGCGGCGCTCCACCGCCTCGGGTGCGTGACGAAATGCACCAGCGCTGCGCCGACCGGCAATGCGGGCAGCAGCGGGGCGAACTGCAGAACGTCGTAGACGCTCATCTTTTTCTGGGCCGAGCTCGTCGAGGTGTCCATCGCCTCAGGGACTCCAAGACGCGTGCCGCGCTGCGGAGCGTCGAACGTCTGGCTAGGGAATGCGAGTCAGCCCCATGGCCCGGCGTCGCACGTTCTGTGGTTGAACAACGTCGACCGCGGTCAGCCTGTTCCGCCCGTAGAGTGTCGCCCCAGATGACCGCCGCATCGTCGTTCAGCGCACACCCCCGCCGTTCGCAGCTCCCCCTCGTCGCCGTCGGCGCGCTCCTGCTCGCGGCGGGCGTGTTTTCGGTCGCGTCTGCGGCGTTCGTGTGGCGCGGCCGCCGCGCGGTCGAGTCGAACGTGCACCTGCTCGTCGAGCTGCAGCGAATGAACGAGACGCTCGTGGCCGGAGGTCAGGCGTCGCCTGCGGTGCTGGCCGAGCTTGCGTCGCACCCGGCCCCCGAAGTGGTGGCGGCGACCGCGCGCCTGCAGCAGCGGCTCGCGACGAGCACGGCAACCGCGCCCGATCGAGAGGCGCTCGCAGCCATCGGCCAGGTCATCGCCTCACTGCGCAAGACCAACTCCGAGCAGTCGGCGCAGCTGGGCGACCACATCGACCGCCTCTACCTGACGGTCGCGCTGCTGGTGGTGCTCGCAACCTTCACGATGGTGCTCGTCAGGCGCGTCGACCGAGACGCGCGGCTGCTGGCCAGGCTCGCCGACGAGCGCATCGCGGCCGCGCACGCCGAGCACGCCCAGCGCCTCGCCCTGGTCAACACGCTGGCGGCGACGACGGCGCACGAGGTGAACAACCCGCTGACCGCGATGCTGCTGAGCCTCGACTACGTTCGCCAGCAGGTCGCGCCGCTGACTCCGGCGCTGTCGACGAGCGTCAGCGCCGCCATCGACGGAGCGCAACGAATTCGGGTCATCGTGGCGTCGCTCCGCAACCTCGCGGCGCAGGGCGATGGCGGCGAGGTCGAGCTGAAGCGCGTGGTCGAGGCGACGCTGCGACTGCTCGAGCACCGGCTCGAGCCGCGGGCCGAGGTCGTGCTGAAGCTCGCCGAGGCCGGCCGGGTGAAGGCGAGCTACGTCGAGCTGGGGCAGGTCGTCAGCAACCTGCTCGTGAACGCGGTCGAGGCGTTCGGCGACCGGCCCAAGGCGTCGAATCGCGTGGTGGTCGAGAGCCGTGCTGATGGCGCCGACTGGCTCGAGCTGCGCGTGTCTGACAACGGGCCCGGCTTCTCGCCTGCAGACCTGCCGCGCCTGACGACGCCGTTCTTCACGACCAAGGCGACCGGCAGCGGCCTCGGCCTGTTCGTGTGCAAGCGCCTGGTCGAGGCGTTCGGAGGCACGCTCGATCTCGTGCCGGCGCCTGCTGGCGCCACCGTCGTCGTGCGGCTGCGGCGCGTCGTCGCCTGAGGGTCACAGCGGCCCGCTCACCGTGTGCGGCGCCGCGCCTGGACGATTCCCAAAGGCGCGCCCCGTCGACTTTGCAAGCGGTGTCACCGCCCGATTTACCGCGCGTGGCAGAAGACGGGTTGAATGCTCGCGGCCCTCACCTCTTCCAAGGTGAAGAGGCCCGCCTGTCGGGCCGCTTCGA